>JBJOIE010000114.1:0-2939 GCA_046047295.1 Actinomycetota bacterium
CGTGGAATGAACCAGTAGGTGGCGTGCTGGTGATCCTCGGCGCCGCGATAGCCCAGGGGCTCCTCCCGCGGCGCCGAAGCACCCCATCATCAACTCCGTGACGCATCGGGATCGGCGAACACTTCAATGTGGCGTTGCCGCCCACCTCGAAGTGCTGCCTGGTCTGATGCCTAGAACAATGGGTGTATATGAATAAGAAGATCACCGAGCCGGGTGGCCTGAGCACCGACGTGCTCGTCATCGGCGCCGGCCCGGCGGGCGCCTCCGCGGCAGCCTGGTGCGCCCGCGCCGGCCTCGACGTTCTCCTGGTAGACGCGGAAACCTTTCCACGTGACAAGCCCTGCGGCGACGGCCTCACCCCGCGGGCAATCCACGAACTCCATGCCCTCGGCCTCGGCGATTGGCTCACCGATCGCGCCCGCAACTTCGGCCTGCGTGCCGCGGGATTCGGCCAGGAGCTCTACCTGCCCTGGCCCGGAGGTTCACTACCTAATTACGGCGGTGCTTCACCGCGCCTGGTCCTTGATGATGCGATCCGTCAGGTGGCCTTGGATTCCGGTGCGCGCGCATTAGAAGGTATGCGCGCGGTTGACGTGGTGATGGACAACGGGCAGGTCCGCGGAGTGGTGTTCGCGCCCCAGGACAAAAACCAGGCCAGCACCACCATTTCCTGCCGTCGACTGATCGTTGCTGATGGTGCGCGCTCGCAACTCGGTAGAAGACTCGGACGCGAATGGCACCGCAGCACCGCCTATGGCGTTGCCGCCCGCGGCTATATCGATTCTGCTCGCGCGGATGATCCGTGGATTTCCAGTCACTTGGAATTGCGCGGTGAAAATAATGAACTGCTTTCGGGCTACGGCTGGATCTTCCCGCTCGGTGATGGGCAAGTGAACATTGGAGTGGGCACGCTGGCCACTTCGAAACATCCGGCAGATGTGAATCTGAAGTCGTTAATGAATCACTACGCCAACCAACAACGTGACTCCTGGCAACTCACTGGTGAAGTGCGCGAACCCGCATCGGCACTACTGCCCATGGGCGGTGCGGTCAGTGGTGTTGCCGGTTCGAACTGGGTGCTCATCGGTGACGCTGCGGGATGCGTCAACCCCCTCAATGGTGAAGGTATTGATTACGGCCTCGAGACGGGTCACCTCGCCGCGCAACTTTTTGCTGACACCATCCCGAATGCATCAATGAACTACACCAACCGCTGGCCGGCAATCCTTCGCGCCAACTACGGGCTCGCGTTCTCCATTGCGCGCAGGTTGGCCACGCTGCTGACGGTTCCCGGATTCTTGACCACCTTCGGTCCGGTGGGTATGCGATCGCGCTTCTTGATGACGATCGCACTGCGCGTGATGGGAAACCTGGTCACACCCGAAGACACCGATGCCACTGCGCGGCTCTGGCGCACTGCTGGGCGGGCGAGTATTCGCTTCGACGAGCGGCCGCCGTTTTCCTGACCCTCCTTGCGAGTGGTCACTGGTTCTTCACAGATCCATGGCTGGATCACCGGCCGTACGCTGGCCACGTGAACGAGGTTTCCGTGCGTGAACTGCGCAATTACGGTGGCCAGATCCTTGATTGCATCGAAGGCGGAGAGTCCATGACCATCATCCGTGACGGCACCCCGGTGGCTCGCCTGACCCCGCTCCCACAGCCCCGGCTTACAGCCGCGGTGCTATGTCAGCGATGGGCCAACGTTCCCAGTATCGACGCTGATCAACTGCGCGCTGATAGTGCAGCCGTGCTGAATTTCGAACTGTGACGCCACCGGCCCAGGTGGGGCTGCTTGATCTCGCGTAGTCATCCTTTACCTACCGAGCAACCTGTAGGAACAGCGTGATGATCGCAATAACGGCCAATAGCACCGCAGGAGCCATGTCCTTGAATGCATCCTTGACGCGTGCATGGGCGATCACCGCGCCAATGAAGTAAATGGTGAAGCCTGCTGCTGCCAGAACTCCCAGGATCGGCACCCAGATACCGAGCAGCAGGCCGAGCGCACCGGCAAGTTCAACCAAGCCGAGGAGACGGATCTGACCATCGTCAAGACCAACGTGGTGCAACATCGCCATCACTTGGGGCATCCCGCGTAACTTGCCGATGCCAGAAATCGCGGTGGCCAGACCAAGTAGACCAGCGAAGATGATGAGAGCGATTGCCCCGGTGCCTCCTAGATGGCGAAATTGACCGAGCGTAGGGGCCACGCTCACGAAAGGAAGGCAATCGTCTCCGGTGAGTTCCGGTGGGTGCGATGGCACCGACGGAGCTCACATGGGGTGCTAGATCCCTATTTCGCATCAGAAATTTCCTACCCAACCCGTATGCATGGAGTCTTGGCTTGCTCGCGACCGCGGGTAATGACAGGAGGTTGAAATCCATGAAGACTGCCCGCACGCGGATCGCCGTTCTCTCCGCCACCGTGGCATCGGTGGCCCTACTCGCGGCCGCCCCGGCATCCCAGGCTGCAACCGATCGTGACATGTCCGGCCTCGCCGGCGCGCTAAGTGCCTCGGCAGCGGCTGCGGCAACCGGTATCGATGCCACCACGTTGAAGAAGACCACCACCGATAGCCGGAATATGGGTGGTGGCCCATGGACCACCAAGGAAGGCAAAACCAGCGAGTACTTCCAACTGGGCAATAAGAGCACCAACTTCTCCTGGGTGCTACGCAATGGTTTCTGGGGTGGTTCTGGAAACGACGCCGAGGCCCAGAAGCTCAAGCTGCTCCAAGCACGCGGAAACTCACCCGACGCCAAGCAAGGCCTGTGGTTGTCCGGCTCCTTGGCCAAGGAAACGAACGTGATCAGCGTTGCAAACGTGCCAAACGCCACCAGCATCACCGGTGTGAACGGCAATCGCGTTCTGGCGGCTAAGGCGAGCAAGATCGGCTCAGCCACACCCGAGCAATATGCGGCGAACCTGTTCACCA
>JBJOIE010000115.1:0-3452 GCA_046047295.1 Actinomycetota bacterium
TCGGTTGCGGCGCGTGCCGCGGTGATTCTGCGGTTCCACGACCTCCTGCTTGAACATCGCCATGAGGTGCTGGACGTTGTGCAACGTGAAACGGGGAAAGCGCGCAAGGACGCCAACGAAGAGGTTCTCGACATTGCGCTTGTGGCTCGGCACTATGCGCGCGACGCGCGTCGACTTCTCCGAAATCGCCGCCACCTTGGAGCGTTCCCGTTGATCGTGGGTACGGAGGTTGTCCGCCACCCCAAGGGGGTGGTGGGTGTGATTTCACCGTGGAATTACCCGCTGACCCTCGCGGTCAGTGATGCGATCCCGGCCTTGATCGCGGGCAACGCGATCGTCATCAAGCCCGATGCCCAGACCACGTTGAGTGCCCTGTGGTTGGCAGACCTCCTCAGTAGGGCGGGCCTTCCCGAGGACCTCTTTCAGGTGGTTGCTGGTGATGGCGCCGTGGTGGGGCCGATGGTGGTTGATCGCGCTGACTTCATCATGTTCACTGGCTCAACGCGGGTGGGGCGTGAAGTTGCAGCTCGCTGCGCGCAGCGCCTGATCGATTTTTCCATGGAACTCGGTGGCAAGAACGCGATAATCGTGCGCGCCGACGTGGACGTGGAGCGAGCCGCGGCGATCGCGGTACGTGCCAGTTTCGCCAATGCCGGTCAACTCTGCATGTCTATGGAACGCATCTACGTGCACGAGTCGATCTATGACGAGTTCCTCGCTGCGTTCGCACGCCGGACCGAGGGGCTGCGGATGTCCGCGCACGTGGGCTGGGGATCGGATATCGGATCGTTGATCTCGAAGAAGCAACTCGATCGTGTAACGGAGCACGTGGACGACGCGGTGGCCCGCGGAGCTGACGTCGTTATAGGAGGGAAAGCTAGACCGGACGTGGGTCCGTACTTCTTCGCACCGACCATCCTCACCGGAGTAGACGAATCCATGACGCTGTGCTCGGTCGAGACCTTCGGTCCCGTGGTGTCGGTGTATCCGGTGAGCTCCGATGAGGAAGCGGTACGCCGCGCGAACGACACCGAATACGGTCTCAACGCATCGGTGGTGAGCCGCGACAACCGGGCAGCGCAGGCGATCGCCCGGCAACTGCGGGCCGGCACGGTCAACGTCAACGAGGGGTACGCCGCGGCGTGGGCCAGCAAGCGGGCGCCGATGGGCGGCATGGGTGCATCCGGGCTGGGGCGCCGGCACGGCGATGAGGGAATGCTCAAGTACACCGAGGCGCAGACCATCGCCACGCAGCGGGTACTGGGCTTCGGTCCGCAATTCGGGTGGTCCGATGAGCGTTGGGGTGACACCCTTGCTTCGGCGATGGGCCTGATGAAGCGTTTGGGTTTCAAGTAATGTCCATGGCATCGCAATTCAGTGCCGATGTGCTCGTCATCGGCTCGGGTTTCGGAGGCTCTGTTGCCGCACTCCGACTCGCGGAGAAGGGCTACTCCGTCATCGTGGTGGAGGCGGGAAGGCGCTTTGAGGATAAAGACTTTGCTAAGAACTCCTGGCACCTACGTCGATTCCTGTGGGCCCCAAAACTCGGACTCACCGGTATTCAGCGCATCCACGTCTTGAAGGACGTGGCGATCCTGGCCGGTGCAGGCGTGGGTGGTGGATCGCTTGTTTATGCCAATACTTTGTATCGACCACCGGATTCCTTCTACCAGGATCCACAGTGGGCGCATATCGCGGATTGGAAGAGCGAACTCGCACCACACTTCGACACAGCCGAACACATGCTCGGGGTAGCACCCAATCCGCGCATGACTCCATCAGACGAAGTGATGAAGTCCATTGCAGAAGACATGGGCGTTGGTCACACATTTGCCTTGACTCCGGTGGGCGTTTTCTTTGGTGAGCAGCCAGGTGAGGAAGTGCCCGATCCGTACTTTGGCGGCAAAGGTCCTTCTCGTCGTGGGTGCATCCACTGCGGTGAGTGCATGACTGGCTGCCGGCATAACGCTAAAAACACGCTGCCAAAGAACTATCTGGCTCTCGCTGAGGACCTGGGTGTGCGCATTCTTCCTTTGTCCACGGCCACTTCAATCGAGCCGCTGCCCAATGAGGGATATAGCGTGCAGATCAGGAAGAGCACCTCATGGTTCGCCAAAGAACGTACGTTCACTGCACGAGACGTGATCATCGCGGCAGGCGCGTACAACACGCAGAAGCTCTTGCTGCGCATGCGCGATTCAGGAAAATTGCCTAACCTGTCCCCGCGACTGGGTTCACTTTCGCGTACAAATTCTGAATCCATCCTTGGTGCCGTGGCTCAATCCACACACGTGGACTACACCGAAGGTGTTGCCATTACCTCAAGCTGGTACCCGGATGAACATACGCATGTGGAGCCAGTGCGCTACGGACATGGCTCGAATGCCATGGGTCTGCTGCAATCCGTGCTCACCACGCCGCGAGCTGGACAAAAGCGCTGGGCCACGTGGCTGCAGACGTTGTGGCGGGAGCGCGGTGACGCGGCGCGCCTGCTCAATGTGCGCAGGTGGAGTGAACGCTCGGTGATATCGCTGGTGATGCAACCGGTGGATAACTCGCTCACGGTCGTAAGTAAGCGTTCACGACTGGGCAGATGGAAACTCACCACCCTTCAGGGTGATACTCCGGCACCGAGTTATATACCCGTGGCCCATGATGTGGTCCGCAGGATGGCCGAGAAAGTGGACGGCATCCCTGGTGCCAGCATCTTTGAGGATTTTGACGCGGCCTTGACCGCTCATTTCGTGGGTGGTGCGGTGATAGGAGATTCCTGGGAAACCGGAGTAATCGATAAGAATCATGGGGTCTTTGGTTATCCGGGCCTTCACGTGGTGGACGGTGCGGCCATCACCGCAAACCTCGGAGTCAATCCTTCACTCACCATCACTGCCCAAGCTGAGCGGGCCATGTCATTGTGGCCGCACAAGAACGCAGAGGGTCCGTAACGGTAACGTCACGGACCCTCTGCGCTTTGATCTAGGCGATTCCAGCAGCGGTTGCTACTGCGCGCTTGGTGAGCACGCGCGCGAGGTGCTTGCGGAATTCCGGATCGGCGTCTTCATCCCCGAAGGGATTGAGACCATCCGAGGCTTTCTCGGCTGCGGCAGCTATCTCGGCCATGGTGGAGGCACCCACGAGGGCCTCTTCCACGGCACGGGCCCGCACGGGTTCGCCACCAACGTTGGTGAGTCCGATGCGTGCCTCAGCGATTGTGCCGCCATCCATGCGAACCGCTACGGCAACACCCACGATGCTCCACGCCTGAGCGGTTCGATTGAACTTTTCATAGTGCGTGTTCCATCCGGTGTACGTCGGGTAGCCCACGCTGACAAGAATTTCATCCGGGCCTACCGCGGTTTCGAAGGGTCCTGAGAAGAATTCCTCGGCCGAAACCGTGCGCCTACCACCTGGACCCGCAATACGGAATTCCGCATCGAGGGCGAGTGCTACCG
>JBJOIE010000116.1:0-4009 GCA_046047295.1 Actinomycetota bacterium
TGGGACAACAGGCACGAATCAGTCGGCCGCTATTTCCGTACGTATTCGTTCTAAGTGAACGCTTCGGGTGCGCGCGGTTTGCGCCTGCACCTGTAAGAACATCGCCTCACGAAGCCTGCGCTCGGCGGAGCGCCCCCGCATCATCGCCGCCCCCGCACGGGCAATCACCACCGCACGCGTGGCTTGCGAAACAAGATCGAGTGAGCGCACCCGTTGGTCGATCCGTTCGGATTCGGCATCACCCTGATCCGATAACCGATAGGCGCGCTCCCGGCAGTTGCGCACGGAGCCCGCAAGTGCCCTGGCGGTGAGTGAGATTGACTCATCACCGCGCTCTTGTCCGAGCAGGGCAAGTTCTGAAATAGCTCCCCGGGCCACGCCGAATGTGGCTGGATTCGCGTCGATGGTCTTCTGTGCATCACGCTGCCACCACTCATCCCACGGCTCAACGGCGAGCACGTGGTCATCGGAAATGAATGCGTTCGAAAAGAGCATGGGCCGAGTGTGAGTACCGCCCATGGCCAAAAGGGAAAGGGGCTCACCTACGTGAACTCCGTCAACGAGTTCATCGTCGGAGTAACCTGCGGGCATCAGAAAACTCACCACCAGATCATCACTACGCACCATGATCACCACAACATCCGCGATATCCCAGGAAGTCACCCAATCCAGGGAGCCGTTGACACGCCATCCCCCGCTCACCCGCTCCGCCTGCGGATTTGGCAATCCACCGCGCCGCAAGTGCGCAAAGGCAACACCGGCCATCGCAGATCCCGAGCGCATGCGTTCGAGCCACAGTTCCTGTAACCCAGACACATTCGGCGTTGAGGGTGAGACCTGCGCGTTTGCTAGAGCTGCAAGCGGAGTCTGGTGTTGAGCCCAACAAAACCAGGTGGAGGCATCTGCCATGGCAATGCGTTCGGCCAATTCACGCTGCGCGGAATTCGGCTGCCAAGGAGCACCGAACATTCGCTCTGTTGCAAGTGCATCGATGTTGGTGCGGCTCACCCCATGAACATCGGTGAGCGCTGCTTGCTCAGCAATTACCCCAAGAACGGGTTCGCATCGGTCCGGCACTGGTACTTCGGCGGGGCCAACGAGATCCACCCCTGAACGCTAACGTTTGCCCGTGCAGCGCGGCGTGGTTCCCCGGATGGTTGAACACACCTCATCCATCTTCGCTGAGATGTCTGCACTGGCCGGGCGTACCAATTCCATCAACCTGGGCCAGGGCTTTCCCGATACGGATGGCCCCGATTCCATGAAGGAAGTTGCCCGCAACGCCATAACGGAAGGCCTGGGCAGCCAGTACCCACCGCCCTACGGGATTCCGGAACTGCGCGCGGCCATCGCCGAACACCAGCAGCGCTTCTATGGACTTCAGATTGACCCGGATACCGGTGTGGTTGTCACCACCGGCGCTTCGGAGGCGCTGGTTGCTGCACTCATGGCCTTCGTTGATGAAGGTGACGAAGTGGTCATGTTTGAGCCGCGATTCGATCTCTATGCCGCGGCCATATCCCTCGCACGTGGTCAACGCGTTGGCGTTCCAATGACGGAGCCTGATCTGCGCCCCGATATTGATGCGCTTAGGGCCGCAATCACTCCACGCACACGTGTGCTGCTCATCAATTCACCGCATAACCCCACCGGAATCGTTTTCACCCGCGATGAACTGGACCAGATTGCCGCGATTGCCATCGAATCCGACCTCATCGTGATCAGCGATGAGGCATACGAGCACATGTGGTTCAACGGATCGCAACACATACCCATCAGCACGCTGCCCGGAATGTTTGAGCGCACCGTCACCGTCGGCTCCGGGGGAAAGATGTTTTCCTTCACCGGTTGGAAGGTGGGCTGGGCCACCGGACCTGAAGAGTTGATTGCAGCTATTCGCGTTATTCGTCAGCACCTCACCTACGTTTCGGGTGGTCCGCTGCAGTACGCAATGGCACATGGCCTTCGCTTAAGTGATGACTACTTCACGAACTATCGGCGCAACATGGAGCAACAATGCGCCCTGCTCAGTGATGGGTTGCGCGAGATCGGTTTCGGTGTCATTCCAAGCCAGGGAAGTTATTACGTGACCACGGATATCACGCCACTTGGCTACACAGACGGGCTTGAATTCTGCCGTGAACTGCCCTCGCTCGCCGGAGTGGTAGCTATTCCGCACCAAGTGTTCTGCGATAGTCCGGGAGCGTCGGTCAAGCACGTGCGATGGGCATTCTGTAAGCAACCGTCGGTGTTAAGCCAAGCCCTGAAGCGGCTTTCCGCCGGTTTGCGTACATGACCATCCTCGTCGATTCCGCGGTCTGGCCCTGGCGTGGGCGCATGTGGGCGCACCTCATCAGCGATGCGTCATTGGATGAGTTACACGCCTTCGCGGCTCGCCTCAACCTTCCCGAGCGAGCCTTCGGCGGGGACCATTACGACATCACCGATGAGTTACGTGACTGCGCAATTGCCGAAGGTGCGCTTGCCGTGGATTCACGAACCATCGTGCGTTCACTTCGCGCAGCAGGTCTACGCAAGCGCCCCGCCACGCATCACCAGCCCTAGAAATTACGGGTTGAGAACGAGGTCTTCTCCATCAGGCCGGGTGGCAACAACAACCTTGTCACCGTCTTTGATCTCGCCAGACAAGATGCCCATGGCCAATTTGTCACCAACCGCGGTTTGCACCATGCGGCGAAGTGGCCGAGCCCCATAGACCGGATCGAATCCCTTGTTGACCAGCCAGTCCTTGGCTTCATCAGTGAGTTCGATCTCGATACGACGATCCGAGAGCCGCTTTTGCAGTGCTTCGATCTGAATCCCGGCAATCCGATGGAGTTCCTTGCGATCCAACGGATTGAAGGTGACCATCGCATCGAGTCGATTGAGAAACTCTGGGCGGAACTGCTGGCGCACCACGGAGAGCACCTGTTCCTTACGCTCATCAAAGGGCACATCGGTGTCGATGAGGTATTGGGATCCGAGGTTTGACGTGAGGATCAAGATCACGTTTCGGAAGTCAACGGTGCGACCCTGACCATCGGTGAGACGGCCGTCGTCGAGAACCTGGAGCAGGATGTCGAAGACCTCGGGGTGGGCCTTTTCCACCTCGTCGAGAAGTACCACCGAATAAGGCCGCCGGCGCACCGCCTCGGTGAGTTGACCACCTTCTTCGTAACCCACGTATCCGGGTGGCGCACCCACGAGCCGTGATACCGAGTGCTTCTCGGAGTACTCGCTCATATCAATGCGCACCATGGCGCGCTCATCATCAAAGAGGAACTCTGCGAGTGCCTTGGCGAGTTCGGTCTTACCCACGCCCGTGGGACCAAGGAAGAGGAATGAACCCGTGGGGCGATTGGGGTCTGCAATTCCCGCGCGCGAGCGGCGCACCGCATCGGAAACTTCCTTGACTGCCTCGTGCTGACCCACCACACGCTCACCCAGAACGTGTTCCATTCGCAGTAGCTTCTCGGTTTCACCCTCGAGGAGCCGACCAGCCGGAATACCCGTCCAGGTGGCAACAACCTCGGCGATGTCATCAGAGGTAACTTCCTCTTTCACCATGGTGGCCTCGCGCTCTGCGGTCTCTGCCGTGACGCGCTCAAGTTCCTCTTCGAATGTGGGGATCTCTGCGTAGAGAATTCGTGAGGCCTGCTCGAAATCACCCTGGCGCTGAGCGCGATCCGCGTTGGCGCGCAGTTCATCGATCAACACCTTGATTTCACCGATGCGATCCAGGCCCTGCTTCTCAGCTTCCCACCGCGCGCGTAGGCCACGTAGTTCCTCATCCTTATCCGCAATCTCTGCGCGAATCTTGGAGAGCCGATCCTTAGACGCCTCGTCCGTCTCCTTAGCGAGGGCCATTTCCTCCATGCGCAGGCGATCCACTTGGCGCTGGAGCACGTCGATCTCCACTGGTGAGGAATCGATCTCCATACGCAGACGTGATGCTGCCTCGTCCATGAGGTCGATCGCCTTATCGGGAAGGAAGCGCGAAGTGATGTAG
>JBJOIE010000117.1:0-4392 GCA_046047295.1 Actinomycetota bacterium
TGATTACCCAGCCAACGAATGGGTGCCAGTCTTCCTGAAAAATTTCAGCAAGCGACATCGTTTCCGGAGGCGGATCAGGAAGTTTCAACTCTAGAACTAACAGCGTCAGCGCGATGGCGAAGACACCATCGGTGAGTGCACCGAGGCGCTCGGGGGCGTAATAACGGGGGGTGCGGGCCACGGCCTTAGTGTGCCGTACGGCCAGAGCCGTTGAGCAGATCATCCGCATCAACGATGGAGTAGGAGTAGCCCTGCTCAGCGAGGAACCGCTGCCGATGCTGGGCAAAGTCGGCGTCATTTGTATCTCGGGTGACCACGGAATAGAAGTGTGCGGTGCGGCCATCACCCTTAGGGCGCAGGATTCGGCCGAGGCGCTGCGCCTCTTCCTGCCGTGAGCCGAAGGAGCCACTGACCTGGATGGCTACTGCGGCTTCAGGTAAATCAATGGAGAAATTCGCCACCTTGCTCACCACGAGTAACCGAACTTCACCTGAGCGAAATGCGTTGAAGAGGCGTTCACGTTCCTTCACCGAAGTATCGCCGGTGATCACTGGTGCATCGAGGTGTTCGCCGAGTTCGGCTAGCTGATCGAGGAATTGACCGATCACCAGGATTTGTTCCTCGGGATGGTGAGCCACGATCCCTTCCACCACGGCGATCTTCTGGTGCGCGGAGGCCGCGAGGCGGTACCGATCCTCGGGTTCGGCCACCGAATACGCCATTCGATCAGCATCGGGCAGGCTGATGCGCACCTCGACGCACTCGGCAGGGGCGATGTATCCCTGGGCCTCGATGTCTTTCCACGGTGCGTCATAGCGCTTGGGTCCGATGAGTGAGAACACATCGGATTCCCGGCCATCTTCACGAACGAGGGTTGCGGTCAGGCCTAGGCGCCGGCGAGATTGGATATCTGCGGTGAAGCGGAAGATCGGTGCCGGAAGTAGGTGCACCTCGTCATAGATGATCAGGCCCCAATCCCGGGAATCGAAAACCTCTAAGTGTGGATAGATTCCTTGGCGCTTTGTTGTCATCACCTGATAGGTGGCGATAGTGACGGGGCGGATCTCCTTCTTCGCCCCCGAGTACTCACCAATTTCATCGGCGGTCAGCGTGGTCCTGCGCAGGAGTTCCTCACGCCATTGCCGAGCAGAAACCGTGTTCGTCACCAGGATCAACGTGGTGGCCTGGGCCAGAGACATAGCAAGTGTTCCCACGATGGTCTTGCCCGCCCCGCACGGAAGAACAACCACGCCCGAGCCACCGTGCCAGAAACCTTCAGCAGCCTCTGTTTGGTAATTCCGGGGCTGCCATTGTGCGGTATTGAGTGCGATGGCATGACGTTCGCCATCCACGTAACCAGCTACGTCTTCAGCCGGCCAACCTAATTTGACCAATGCTTGTTTGAGGTGGCCACGCTCACTCGGATGAACCAGAACGGTGGTTTCATCGATTCGATTGCCCAACATCGGAGCAACCTTCTTACTGCGCAGAACCTCCTCGAGCACTGCGGTATCGATTGCTTGGAGCACGAGCCCGTGCGCTGGATCATTGGCCAATTGCAGGCGGCCGTAACGCGCCATCGTTTCGGCAACGTCAACCAGTAAGGCGTGTGGAACCTGATAGCGCGAATAGCGCAGCAGGGTGTCCACCACCTGTTCTGCATCATGTCCCGCCGCCCGGGCATTCCAAAGTCCGAGCGGGGTGAGCCGATAGGTGTGGATGTGCTCGGGCGCCCGTTCGAGTTCGGCGAAGGGTGCGATGGCCTTGCGGCAATCGGCTGCGTCTTTGTGGTCAACCTCGAGCAGGAGCGTCTTATCGCTTTGCACGATAAGGGGTCCATCAGTCACGGCGGTGACCCTACGTGAGTGCGCTGGTGGGTACCAAATTAAGGAGTCAGCCGCAACCGAGCACTGGTGATCTGGGCGAGGAAGGCGGACAGTCCTTGGACTAAACCTCAGATGAGCGTGAAGTCCGCTCCGACCAGCGCATAGTGCGACATCGCTCGTCGGTCCCGCGAGACCAGAGTGGCGTCGTGTTCGACGGCCGTCTGCCCGATGAGACAGTCGTAGATGGCACCTCCGACTATCCCCTGTTGTGAGACGAGTCGCAGCACGCGGCGGTAGCCATCGCCACTGAGCGTCAAGGGCGCGAGGGGAAAGGCCTCGTCGAGCAGGCGCCATGCGTGTGCCGGGCTGAGACGGAACGGCAATGGGCTGCGGGTGAGCGCCGAGTAGGACTCGGCAAGGGTGTGGGCGATGGCGTGGCGGCTGCGCACCACCGCATCGCGGCACTCGTCCATGGAGTCCCTGTCATGGCCCAAGGCCGCATTGATGATGACGCTGCTGTCAACGACTTCCATCAAGTACCTGGTCCACTCGTTCGTCACGCACTGACTCGAGAAGCTGCCGGGCCTCATCTGGGCTCATGGAACCACCGCGGGGGACGGGCCAGTTGATTCCGCCGTGCTCCTCCCACTCGACATCGTCGTCATTTCCGTGCGCGAGGCGGACCTCGATGACTCCATCGTGGAAGAGGAAGTCCAGGGCGCTGCCGGGGGTCAGCCCGGCTCGGTCGCGCAGGGCCTTGGGTATGACCACTCGTCCGGCACCATCAATGGTGGATGACATGGTAGAAAAATACCAATTGATAGGGATTGGTGTCTACTTAGGGAGTCAACCGCAACCGATCACTGATGATGTGGGCGAGAAGTGCGGCGCGTTCGGGCATCGCCGCCACGGAGGCCCACTCATGATCGGCGTGCGCACCATCGCCCACCGCACCTAGCCCATCAAGGGTGGGAATGCCCGCCGCTGCGGTCAGATTGCCATCACTGGCCCCACCCACGGCAACTCCCGCGGGGGGTGGCAGGTGAAGTTCGCTGGCTGCAATGTGTGCCAGTTCGAAAAGGGCGGCACTTGCGTTTCGCTCCATCGGTGGACGGTCGATTCCACCGGTGATCTGCCAGTTGGCCTCCGGGTGGTAGAGCGTCCAGCCACGCACGAGTTCATCCACGCGTTCCTGCTCAGTTCGCGTCCACGCCCGGCAATCAAGCATGAGTTCTGCTTGTGCGGGCACGGTGTTTGACGTTGTCCCACCGGCGAATGTGGTGGGCGTGACGGTTGTTTCCAGTTGTGGATTTCCCCAGTGCATGGCTGCGGTGATGAAATGAGCAGCTTCCACCACGGCGTTAATGCCTCGGTGCGGATCGAGGCCCGCGTGTGCAGCCTTGCCTTGGAATGTCAGCGTGTACCAACTCGTTCCTTTACGCGCAATCTTGAGCGCACCATCGAGGGAAGGCTCGAGGACGAATACCGCCTGAGCGTTGGTAATGGAATGTGCGATCACCTTCCGCGATGCGAGGGAACCGGTTTCCTCATCCGTGGTCAACAGCATGCCCACGCGGTCACGTGCGGCAGGATCAAGCAGGCTGAGCGCGGCCCAGCCCTGCACCACTCCCGCCTTCATGTCAAAGACGCCCGGGCCGCGCATCACATCACCATGGGTGCTGTTCTCCACCCGCCACGGGATCCGGTCCAGCGTGCCCAGGGGCCAGACGGTGTCCAGGTGACCGAGGAGGAGGACCTCCGGCTGCGCAGCTCCCCATCGCAGCACCGGCCGGCCGTCATGTTCTTCGATGCGTGGCGGTTCGGAGACCCAGGAGCTCATGAGTTGCTGGGCGAGTGCCACAACCCGCTGACAGGCGGCAAGGTCACCGGTGGGTGATTCACATTCCACGAGTGCCTGCACCGCGGAAAGCATCTCTGGAAGCCGAGATTGTGCTGCGCTCACTGTGATGGGCATGCGATCAACCTTACGGTGCCGATACGGTGCTGATATGGCGAGTGATTCGGGGATCAGTTTGGCAGCAATGGCAGATGCTGATGCCGCCGCGGCTCGCTCAGGAGTAACCATTCGGACAGTTCCCACTGAAGTAGGCGTGGCAGACGCGATGTACATCTTCGATGAGGTGTGGCCGCCCGTCGGTGGTGGCACCAGCGTCCCACCGAACCTTTTCATCGCGTTGGTACATGCCGGGGGTTACGCCAGCGTGGCCTACATAGACGATGTCCCCGTTGGGGCCGCCTTGGGCGTCTTAGGTAGGCACCGTGATGCCCAAGGGGAATGGCATACGCATATTCATTCCCACATGGCGGGCGTTCTCGAAGGTTTCCGCGATCGCCACATAGGCACTGCGTTGAAACTGCATCAGCGGGCGTGGTGTTTGGCCGAAGAAATTGACACCGTGGTGTGGACATTTGACCCGCTGGTGAAACGCAATGCGCGTCTGAACATCTGGAAACTCGGCGTGACCATTCGTGGCTACGAAGTGAATTTCTATGGTGAGATGCCAGATGCCGTGAATGCAGGCGATCCAAGTGATCGCATTTTTGC
>JBJOIE010000118.1:0-17430 GCA_046047295.1 Actinomycetota bacterium
AATCCGAACTGCTCAGCCTGCTGCACGATCCCGAGGTTCGCGATGCCATGCAGCGCGGGCGCGTGATCGTTGAAGGTATTTCCATTCACCTGCCGATGGCCCAGCCAGCGGATGAGTCCGCGGGCAATTCAGGTCTGGGAACCGCGAAAGCGCGCGAGGTGCTGGCCTGGGCAGATATCTGGCAGGCAGAGACGGATGTGTGGTCTGGCTACAACTCACCAGCCACCACCATCTGGGCTTCCCACCTCGAAGACACCGAGTGCTCGTTGATCGCATCGGGACTCGAAGAAGCAACACTGCGCGTGCGCACCGGCACCCGTTTATGGCTGGGTGACCGTGGTGCCCTGCGCGCCGCAGGGACTGTGCTCGCGGTGCACCCCATCTCCGAGGGCACCCACGTGGGTTACCGGCAGCGCACCGGTCCCAAGAACGGAACCCTGGTGGTGGTCTCTGGCGGAACCGCGCATGGAATCGGATTGAGTGCACCATCACCGGCGGCTTCACTGCGCCAGCGCGTGGTGAGTGCGGGTATCGGTGCACTTGATGCTGCGGGGCGCGCCATGTCGCCCTTTAGCTGGGAGGGACGGCAGCGTTGGTTTGCCGAGCCACCGCATCAGCATCACTCGATGATCTGGTTACCGGAGGATTGCGTGCTGCCGCAGGTGGGGGATCACCTTGCTGCGGAAGTGCGTTTCACCACTTCAACCTTCGATGCCGTTGCACTGACGTAATCAACCTGCCGATACATATCTCGGATGATCAATGCGGCAAACCACAGCGTTGAGCCGATCTGGATGAAAGTCGCTGCGGCATACCAACCAGCGTGCAAGCCCTTGGCGTCGTCAAATCCATATGCAGCGAGGTGCCACCAAATCGCGGCAAAGTAGATCAACTGACCGGCCTGCCAGGTGAGGAAATCACGCCATCGCGGATGCGCAAGCACCGCAAAGGGAATGAGCCAGAGCACGTACTGGGGTGAATACACCTTGCCGCTGATCGCGAAAGCCGCGATCACCAGAAAACCCAATTGGAACGCCGTAGGGGCAACAGGCGATCGAAGGGTAAGGATCACGATCACGACCATGAGTGCGAGGAAGGTGAGTGCTCCTGCCGCGTTGAGTGCCTCGGCTGGCACCGCCGGTGCACCCCACAGCGTTATCGCGTACCAGAAGGAACCGAAATCCATTCCGCGTGCAGAGTTGAATGCGTAGAAGTGAAACCAGCCGTCGAAGTTAGCAATCGCGAAAGGCAGGTTGATCAGGAGCCAGGTGATAGCCGTGGCTCCAATGGCAACAAGTGTTGGGCGCCACTGCCGTGATCGCAGCGCGATGATGATGAGGACCGCCAGCAGCACCACCGGGTAGAACTTCGCCGCAATGGCGCAACCAAGGAACACACCCGCCCACTGAGGTTTATTGCGCGTCCAGTTCAAGAATGCCAATGCAGTAAGCGCCACTGGAATCAGATCCCAATTGATAGTGGCGCCCAGGATCAGCAGTGGAGCAACCGCAATCATTGCCGCGTCCCAAACGCGCCGGCCCGCAGCGAGTGCGGAGGCAATCACGGTGATGAGCAGGAACGGTGTGAGCAGGATGACGTTGACGTCGAAGAACGCGCGCGTGGAGTCGTTGTTATAGATCCATCCACTCACAAGTGAAGTGATCAACGACGCCACCCACATGAATAAACCGGTGAGTACTGGATATTCCAGCGGGGTTCCCGAGGAAGGGATCTGCACATACGGAATAGCACCTTCGGCGAACCCGCGAATGCCATACAGCGCCGGAATATCCGAGTAACACAGATGCTCGTAGTTATCGGGTGCGATCCAACCATTGCTGATGCAACTGACATCAAGTAGATAACCGAGGGCGTACCCCGATGCGGCAAGAATGATCAGAATCGAAATGACGCGCCAGGGATCGCGGGCAATGCGGGCGAAGCGTCCGCGCATACCACCGAGTACTTCACTCGACGCAGCAAGGAAGGGGTCCGCGGATGCGGGAACCAGGGGTGGAACACTTTTCGCGGAGGGTGGTTGCGCCACCGAACCTCCCGTTAGTTGTTCCGGTTCTTCTTCTTGGCTTTACCCGCCGGTGCGGCTGCAGTGTCAACGCTAGCTTCGGTGCTCGCTACGGCCGCAACTGCCGCCGGATCTTCCGTGTCTACAACCACGATCTCTTCAGCGGGTAAACCGTTGTCGATGAATTCATCGGGGCTGAACTCCTCAACAAACTCCGGCACCGGACAACCAGGAGGAACCTCTTCAAGATCGGGTGCCAAAACCGCCGGACAATCCGGTGCCCGCAGGAGGTCCTTCGCCGGCCCCGCGAACTTCTCCTCGGGCTGACCCTTGAGTGCAGCCGCCATGAAAGCGGTCCAGATCCGCGCAGGGAATGATCCACCGGTCACCGTCTTGAGACCGCCGGTGCCTGAAAGGCTGACCGGACGACCATCAACTTCCTTCGCCATCAAGACTGCTGCAGAAAGCTGCGGTGTGTAACCCACGAACCAGGCCGACTTGTTGTCATCGGTGGTGCCTGTCTTGGCAGCTGCTGGGCGGCGAAGTTCACGTGCGGCGGCGGCGGTGCCATTAGTGACCGTCTTTTCCAAGGCATAGGTGACGGTGTTTGCCACCTCGCGGGAGAACACCCGGCTCGGTTGCGTTTCGAACTCCCACAGCAATCCGTCATTCGGGCCGAGCACCTGCTTGATGAACGTGGTCTTGGAAGCAATCCCCTGGAAAGCGAAGGTGGCATAAGCGTTGGCCATGTCCACAGCAGATGGACTGGCGGTGCCCAGAACGAAGGTGAGGTCAAGGTTCTTCATGTTCATGCCCGGTGTGCGCTTGGGTACGCCTGCACTCACCGCTGCCTGTGCAACCTTGTCCACTCCCACGGCCGATTCCATCGAGACGTATGCAGAGTTGACGCTTTCCTGCGTGGCTTCAAGGAGTGAGAGATCCTGGTAACTCTTATCCGCGTAGTTAGTAAGCGTGTACCCCTGGACGGTGATCGGTGATTCACCTGGCCACGTGGTGCCCAACGTGACACCTGAATCAAGTGCAGCCGCCAGAGCAAAGGGTTTGAACGTTGAGCCGGCCTGCGCGAATTGTTGCGTGGCGTTATTGATCTGATCATCGATGAAGTTCTGGCCGCCATAGAGCGCCACCACTTCTCCACTTCCTGGCTTCACCGCCGCGAGTCCGATACGGAGACCCTTGGTTTTTGACGTGGGACCTTGGGTGCGCACCGCACGTTCGGCCGCGCGTTGTGCTTGGCGCTCAAATGTGGTGACAATCTTCATTCCGCCTCGCTGAATTTCGGCTTCGGTGAAACCAAGTGCGAGGAGTTGTTTATTCACTGCGGTAAGGAGATGGCCGGTCTGTCCGGAGAGTCGGTCACCGGCCTTTTGCTTCTTGATCTCGGGGAACTGCGCGGCATTGCGCTGCTCCTCGGTAATCCAACCCTTATCCAGCATCGCATCAAGCACGTATTCCCAGCGGCCCTGCAGGCCTTCAAGATTTGTCTCCGGTGCAAGACCACCGGGCGATTTCAGGATGGATGCAAGAACTGCACTCTGTTCCAGCGTCAGTTGACTAGCCGGAATTCCAAAGTAGGCATAGGCGGCGGCTTCGATACCTTCGGCATCACGGCCAAAGAAGCTGGTGTTGAGGTAGTTCTGCAGGATTTCGTCTTTGGACACGATCGTTTCGAGTTTGAAGGCGAGCAGTGCTTCCTTGATCTTGCGTTCCCAGCTTCGCTCCTGTGACAGGAAGGCGTTCTTTGCGTACTGCTGCGTGATGGTTGAGCCACCCTGCACCTGATTGCCGAAAACGTTATTGAGTGCAGCGCGGGCGATACCCACCGGATTAACGCCACCGTGATCGTAAAAATCCCTGTCTTCAGCCGCGAGGACGGCGAATTGAGTGTGCTCGGGAACAGAGGACAGTGGAATGCTGCGGCGAGTGGAATCGGTGAGTCGGCCGATCTCGCGTTGGCCATCCGCGTAGAACACCACGGTGCCCTGGCTCATCACCACGTCATTGGGTGTGGGGACCTCCGTGCGCGCGAGGATGAAGGCGAAGCCCAGGAATGCCAGGCTGCCGAAAAGTGCCGCGCTGAGAATCAGCCCGCGTAACCAGTGCCGGCGGGGACGCCCGGCCCCACCGTCGCGTCCGCGTGGGGGTTGGGGAGGCCGTCCACCACCCGAGGAACCCGGTGCGGGGGTGCGGCGCCGCGGAGCAGGAGCCTCCCGCGGTGTGCTGCGCCGGGATCGGGCGGTGGACGGGGAAGCCGTGGGGGATTCGGGCCGACGGGCACGGGCTGGGGCGCGCCGAGGTGCCCCGAGGGGGGAACGTCGTGCCGTGTAGTTCGCGCCAGCCACCATGATCCTTTGAAAGGGGGAAGTCGGACCTCCCCAAGTGCACCAGAAATCACTCCAGTAACAGAGGTGACGCGCCGACGAGGGTGATGGTTCAGCGAAATTAGTTGGCCTGGCGGCCGGGACTTTCCAAAAAGCGGTGCTGGCCGTCCCCGAGCAGGTAGCGCTCCACGAGGAAATTCCACTCGCAGGTGGGGCAGACCTCCACCACGTAGACGGTGAACTCCCCCACCCGCCGGGCCAGGGCCATGAGTTCGGTGTGGGTCCGGATCCGGCCTGAGAACTCCCCGAGTTGATCCCCATATGTGTAGGTGAGGTGGACCAGGCCTGGGCGCTTGCACGCCGGGCACGCTTGGCCGGTTGCTTCGCCGTGGAACTTGGCCGCCTTGATCAAGTACGGATCTGCCTCGCAGTATTCGCTCGTCAGCATGCCGCCGGTATGGAAATCCTTGAGGGCGGCGCGGCGTTGCAGGGCGTAGTCAATATGTGCCCTGGGTTTTGTGGGCGCTGCGATGAATTCCGGCGGAGGCAGCACCGCTTTGCCCTTGGTCGGCGTGCTCGATTCCCCGCGGGCGATCATCCCGCGGACGGAGGAACTGCGTGGCTCGGGCATAGTGCAAAAAGTGTAGATGCCGTGAGCACGTCGCGCTCCGAGCCGCGGATTGCCGTCTCGAGGTGTGAAAAGTGCCAGTTCGGCCTGCGACATGCGCCAGTTCGGCAGGGAGGATGCGCCAGTTCGACTGGTGAAACCCGCCAGTTCGGCGGACCGTGGTGGCTATGCTCCCAGCGTGGTTAATGGTGCATCAGCGCAATACGTGAACAGTCCGGTCGCTCGCAAGAAGTGGCGGGGGCGCTCGATCATCTCGCTGATCCTGTTTGTGCTCGCCACAATCCTCGCCCCGGTGGCGGTGATCGGTCACTGGGGTCACGAAACCCTGACGGACACCGAGCGTTACATGGCCACCGTGGGCCCGATCGGTGCCAGCCCAGAAGTGCAGCAGGCGGTGGGTGATGCTGTCACCGAAGCGGTCATCGCGCAGGTAGATACCGAAGCACTCGTGGGTGGATTCCTCGGTCAACTCATTCCCAATGAACAACTTGCTGGTGCGTTGAGTGGGCCGCTGAGCTCAGGGATCAATCAAGTCATCGCCGGAGCCGTTCAGCGCTTCATGGCCAGTGATGCATTCCAAACCGCATGGTTTGCGTTAAACGAGGCCGCGCAACGGAGCCTCATCTATGCACTTGAGGGTGATCCCGATGGAGTAGTGCGCGTTGAGGGACCTGACTTAGTGCTGGATATCAGCAGTTTGCTCGGTGTGGTGCAAGACGCACTCGTCAATCAGGGAATCGATGCCGCAGCGAACATCACCATCCCGGATAACGAGCGCCAGATCGTCTTGATGAGCTCGCCTGCATTCGAGCAACTCCGCACCATCTGGGGTTTCACTAGTCCACTACTCGGGTTGATCCTGTTCATCACCGCAGCGTTGTTCACCATCTCCGTGCTGCTGGCCACACGGCGAGCACGCACCACCGTTGCCGTTGGCGTGGTGGTGTTCCTCGTTGGGGTTGGTCTCCAACTAGGACTGTCCGTGGCTGAAGGTGCCTTCACGAATGCGTTCGCCGGAACCATCTTCGAAGCCGCATCGGTGGTGTTGTTCAGCACCTTCCTTTCGTATCTGCTCGAGGGCCTGGTTTCCATGATGTTGCTAGGCGTTGTTCTCGTCCTCATCGGTTGGTTCGCTGGCCGAACCGATAGCGCCATTCGGGTGCGCAGTGCCCTGGTTCGCGGCTTCGCCGACATGGGTGGCCGGCTACCTGAGGGCCTGGGCGTTATTGGGCGCCCCATGCGTGATTACGCGCCATTCGTTCGTTGGGGGCTGCTCTTCCTCTGGGTGATCTTCGTCTTTACCCAGGGTGGGTTCGCTTTGGGCTCCACCCTTGGCTACACCTCACTATTCCTTGGTCTGCTCACCATCTCTGAAA
Source organism: Actinomycetota bacterium (assembly GCA_046047295.1). Taxonomy (GTDB): domain Bacteria; phylum Actinomycetota; class Actinomycetes; order S36-B12; family S36-B12; genus VGCC01. The sequence goes on from JBJOIE010000118.1 coordinate 6,370, forward strand.
TCTTGATGCACACACCGCAGGATCGGGAGTTGGAGATCCGCACCAGCTGACTCTGACTTGTCGCATATATGCGACATCTCAGAGGGGGACGGGACTAGCCCCAATGCGTGGAGTTACTGCTGGGCCCACCACTCAAGGAGTGCTGCTTTGGCGGTCTCATAGTCCATGGGTCCGTTATCGAGGCGAAGGTCCAACAGGAACTGATACGCCTGACCCACCTGGCGCCCCGGAGGGATCCCCAGGATTTCCATGATGGCGGTGCCATCGAGGTCTGGCCGGATCGAGGCGAGTTCCTCTTCCTCTGCCAACCGGGCAATTCGCTCTTCTAGGTGATCGTAGGCACGTTGCAACGCCGCGGCTCGCTTGCGATTTCGAGTGGTCGAATCAGCGCGGGTGAGCTTATGCAATCTGGTGAGCTGATCACCGGCATCACGCACGTAGCGCCGGACCGCCGCATCCGTCCACTCCCCCGTTCCATAGCCGTGGAAGCGCAGATGGAGTTCGACGAGGTGTGCGATGGCATCGATGTCGTCGTTTGAAAAACGTAAAGCTTTGAGGCGCTTGCGAGTCATCCGCGCACCAACAACCTCGTGATGATGAAATGACACTCCACCATTCGCCTCAAATTTGCGGGTCTTGGGTTTGCCAATGTCATGTAAGAGTGCGGCGGCGCGCAGAATCAAATCTGGTTCGCAGACAGGTTCGTGTGCCGTTTCCAATGCAATGGCTTGTTCCAACACCGTCAACGTATGTTCGTAGACATCCTTATGGTGATGATGTTCATCGGCCTCAAGTTGTAGGAGCGGCAACTCGGGTAGGACGTATTCCGTCAGGCCGGTCTCGACCATTAGGGTGAGTCCACGGCGCGGGTGATCAGACATGATGATTTTGACCAATTCATCACGAATACGTTCTGCACTGACAATGGATAACCGCTCCGCCATGTGTGTCATGGCCGCGGCGACCTCGGGTGCTACCTCGAAACCGAGTTGCGCACTGAACCGCGCCGCGCGCAACATTCGCAGGGGATCATCACCGAAGGATTCCTCCGGCGTGTGCGGTGTGCGAATCACACCGGCTGCAAGGTCAGCTGCTCCGTTGTAGGGATCCACCAACTCCCAACTCGGTACCCGCATCGCCATCGAATTGATGGTGAAATCGCGCCTGCCCAGATCGTCGTCCAAGGAAGTGCCGTAGGAAACCTCGGGCTTGCGTGAATCCGGGTCATAGGACTCCGAGCGATAAGTGGTGATCTCCACCTCATAGCCGCCAACCCGGGCACCCACCGTGCCGAAGCGCATCCCCACATCCCATACGGCCTCGGCCCAGCCATCGAGGAGGGCAAAAACCGCTTCCGGGAGGGCACTGGTGGTGAAATCCAGGTCCGCAGCGTGCTTCCGGCCCAGCATGGCATCGCGGACGGGACCGCCCACCAGGGCGATCTCGTACCCGGCCTCCGTGAAGCGCTCGCCGATCCGCTCGATGACCGGCGCGGCCTCCTTGAGGGCCGCCATGAGGGCGATCATGGGGGGAAGTGGACCCGGCGTTGGTGCTGACACAGTTGGGAAGGCTATCTGCGTGGCCCCTTATCCTCATCTATATGGCCCGGCGAACCGTGAAAGAGACCTCCGCCGGCGGGCTGGTACTCGATCGCCAGCACAGGGCAGCCATCATCGGCCGCCACAACCGCCGCGGGCGGTTGGTGTGGTCACTGCCCAAGGGTCACGTGGAGGAGGGTGAGACTCCTGAGATAGCGGCCGTTCGCGAGATTTCCGAGGAGACCGGCCTTACTGCGCGCGTGGTCGCAACCCTGGGAGTCATTGATTTCTGGTTTATGGAGGATCGACGGCGTATCCACAAGACGGTGCACCACTTCCTGCTGCGCACCGAAGGTGGTGAGTTATCCGACGCCGACGCCGAGGTTGACGTGGTCGAGTGGGTCCCCCTCGCTGAAGTTCAGGATCGCCTGAGCCATTCCGATGAACGCAAACTCCTGGATTCTGTTTCTGAGTTACTGGTGGAAACTGATTTCGATGCACTGGGCCCAGGTGAGTAAAGCGTTCACGCGCGTCTTCGTCCTCGCGCTGAGTCTTGTGTGTGCCGTTCTCTGCGTTGCTACTCCGGCACAAGCCGAGTCCTCACCCGTTGCGGTTCAACTCCAGCGCATAACCCCGTTGATTCCCAGCGCGGGTGACACGCTCCGAATAAGTGGCACGGCGATCAACACCACCACCAGTGAACTCCGCGATGTGCAAGTACGTCTGCGGATCTCCCGCACGCCGATCACAAACCTCAGCGAGGAACCGGGTGCAGATCAAATTCTTGATTCCACGCGCGCATCTGTAGTGCAGTCACTTGAGCCACGTGCACAACGTCCCTTCGCGATCGCAGTTGCCTTTAATTCATTACCCCTCGCAGGGGATGGTGTCTACGCAATCGGCATTGATGTTGTGGGTAAGAACTCAACCAATGGAACGGAGACCGTGCTCGGAAGTACGGATACCTTCGTTACCTGGTTTCCTCAACCCGATCGGGTAACACCCATCAGCTTGGTATGGCTTTGGCCATTGACCCAGTGGCCAGCGCGTGAGGTGAACGGTGTTCTGCTCGATTCGAACACGCCAGATGCGATCAGCCCGGGTGGCCGCTTGGACACGCTGCTCCAGGTGGGTGCGAAGTATCCACGCTTGGTTTCCTGGATCCTTGATCCAGCGCTCCTGCAAACCGTTGCGGACATGAGCAATGGATATGAGGTGCAGCGATCTGGTGAGTTGCTCATCGGCAGCCGGGTAGAGGAAGCGCGCACCTGGTTGGACACCTTGCGCACCACGCTTGCCGATGCACGCGCCGTGGGCGCTGCCGATGGCCCACTTCCGGCTCGGGTACTTCCCTATGCAGACGTGGATGCGGTTGCCGTTACCCGCGCAGGCATGGATGCCGATGTAGTGCGCTCGGTTACCCAGGCAGAGCCCCTTGCCGCAGACATTCTGGGTGAGCCCACCCGCGGCGTGGTTTCGTGGGCACCCTTCGGCAGGCTTGATGGAACCACCGATGACATTCTTGCCGCAGCTGGAACGGATGCATTCATCCTCGGCGGATACGCCTACACCACCGATGAAGGGCAGCCGGCCCGCGGCAAGGTTGACGTGGTGACTCCCACCGGTTCAGTTCCGGGAGTTCTTATCGAACCTCGACTGATGAACACACTGTCACTGCCGCAGGTGTCCACTGATCAGGCCCTGGAAGTGCGCCAACGTTTCATGGCGCAAACGGCACTCCTTGCTCAGCAGCTTCCCGTGGAGGATCAGCGCACCGTTGTTGCCGGACCGCGCGACATCATGTGGTCCGGTTCCGCAGACACGCTCACCGATCTCCTGCGTGCCACCCTGCGCGCCCCGTGGCTTGATGGGCAAACCCTCACCACCCTGTTGGAAGCAGAGCCCACTTCGGTCAGTAGCTCCGAGAGCACCTTGAATCGCGCAAACTACGGAAAGAAGGCGCGGGCTGCAGAGCTGCCCGCGAACTACCTGGCGCGTATCGAACGCATCAATACCGAACTCGCCGCGTTCACGTCCATCGTGGACAACCCTGTTGGCATCAGCGATTCATATTCTGCGGCGATTCTGCGCGCCCAATCTGCTACCTGGCGAACAGATACGAATACTGGCGATGCTCTCGTGCGCAGCATCGGCCAACAGTTACGTGGGCAAATGGATCTTGTCCGGGTTCTTTCGACGGGAACCGTCACGCTTTCCGGCGATACCGGAAAGGTTCCGGTGACCATTGCCAATGATCTCGATCGTGCAATCACCGTGGGTGTGACCTTGGTGGGAACACCCGCTGCCCGTCTCAGCGCTGACACAGTCACTGAAATCGCCATTGAGCCAGGCAAGAAAACGAGCGTGGAAATCGACGCACGCGTGATCGGCGGGCGCGAGTTACCCGTACGCGTGCAATTACTCACCCCGGAAGGCACCGAATTCGGTACCCCCGCCACCATCACCGTGGTCTCCACCGCCTATGCACGCGCCGCCTCCTGGGTGGTGGCTGCGGCATTCGGAGCCATCCTCATCTTCGTGGTGATCGGGATAATTCGGCGAATCACCAAAGCGCGCGCGTCCACCGCATCGACTCCTCCATCTGAAACGGTGTGACCATGGCTGCAGCAACGCGTGCACTCGTTGCACCTAGCGCGATCATGGCCAGCGGCACGGTTGTCTCGCGGATCACCGGTATTGCCCGCGACATAGCAATGACGGCCGCACTCGGCTTCTTCCTCGTTTCGGATGCATTCAGCCTGGGTAACTCATTGCCCACCATCATCTACATCCTGGTTATTGGCGGTGCGCTCAACGCGGTATTCATCCCGCAACTTGTGCGCAGAATGAAAGAAGATGCCGATGATGGCAAGGCCTATGCCGATGCCCTTGTCACCGCGGTAACCACGATCCTGTTGGTGATGTCTGTCATCGCGGTCATTGCTGCACCGTGGATCGTGGACCTGTATACGCCATCGGACTATCCGCAATCCGAATATGAACTAGCCGTTGCCTTCGCCCGGCTGTGCTTGCCGCAGATCTTCTTCTACGGTCTCTACACGGTGCTCAGCCAGGTGTTGAACTCTCGCGGCAGGTTCGGTGCACCAATGTTCGCGCCCATTGCAAATAACGTGGTAGCGATCGCAACATTCCTGCTCTTCATCGCGATTGCCGGAACATCCGCGGCTGCCAACGGAGTCCTCACTACAGATCAAGTGCTCATCCTGGGTATCGGAAGCACCCTGGGCGTAGTGGCCCAGGCGGTGATCCTGATTCCGGTCCTGAGCCGAGCCGGCTACCTGTGGCGGCCGAGTTTCCGCTGGCGCGAACAGGGCTTAGGTAAGGCGGCGAAACTAGCCGGGTGGACCGTTGGTTTGGTTCTGGTGAACCAGATCGCTTATGTGATCATCACCCGATTCGCCACCCAGGCAAACGTTGATGCCAGCGCGGTCGGTGCCGTGGCCGCCGGTTTGACCACCTATCAAAAAGCACATCTTGTATTCATGCTTCCGCATAGCGTCATCACCGTTTCGGTGGTGACGGCGCTCCTTCCCGCGCTTTCCCGGGTGGCACATTCGGGTCGATTGCATCAGGTTGGTGCGGATATTTCCGGGGCGATGCGTTTGGTCGCAGCAGCGATCACCCCGATAGCTGCGATCCTCACGGTGACCGGTCCCGGAGTTGCGGTGGTCCTCTTTGGATACGGCGCTGCAACGAACGAGCAGGCAGAGTTGATGGGCCTGATCGTGAGCATCTTCATGCTCGGACTGGTTCCCTTCACCCTGTTCTACGTGTTACTGCGTGGTTTCTATGCACTCGAAGACACGCGTACGCCATTCATCATCACCATCGTGTTCAGTGCCGCGTGGCTTCTCCTGGTGAATGCGCTGTTCTTCGTTCAAAATGCTGGCGGTGGTCAGGTTGCCTCCATTGCCGTGGGTTACGTGCTGTCCTACTGGTTGGCGCTAGTCATTGCCTGGGTGTGGTTGACACTCAAACTACGGCGCGGAACCGCATCCATCACACCGATCGATGATTCGGCTCCCGGTATGCAATCCGGGCATACGTTGTGGGCGCTCGCACGGATCACCCTTGCCGGGATCATCGCCTTCATCGCGATGAACATCTTCGCCTCACTAATTCTTGAACCCACCCTGGGGAATTCCTACGACGACAAGGTTCTCGTTTTCCTTCGGGTGGCTCTCACCGCGCTCATCGGTGTCGTGATTTTCATTGCGAGTGCCTGGGTGCTACGCATTTCGGAGGTGCGTCAGGCGGGTGCTCTCATCCGGTCCAAGATCCTTCCCGGTAACCGCAAGCGTGCCAAGGTGGATCCATGAGCGCGGCGCGCAAAGTAGGCAGGTTCCTGCTCGAGGATCGCATCAGTGTGCGGGCCCCACAGGAAGCAGGGTCTTCTTTCCGTTCCTATCCGGTGGAATCCTGGTTTGGGCATGATGAAGTGCTCAACCGGCCAGTGTCGGTACGCATGGTGCGTAATGACGATGCACGTATCGCCTCTGTACTGGGTGCCGCTCGCGCAGCATCACTGATTGACGATCCCCGCTTGATGCGCGTACTCGATGTGATTGACGTTCCAGCCGATGATGACGCACCTGCACGCACAGCGATCATCAGTGAATGGGCTGAAGGTCGTTCCCTAGTTGATGAACTTCTGAGCAATGGTCCGATGGATGCCGAGCGTGCGCTCCACTCCGTAGGCGAGATCGCCCAAGCGCTCGCCATCGCATTGGACAAAGGCGTGCCCCATGGGCGTTTGAGCCCCACCACGGTGTTCTTCACCGATGCCGGTGATATCCGAGTCCGCGGACTCGCGGTTGATGCCGCCCTCTTTGGTCCGTTGGAATCTGACACCCGAGGAAACACCATCACCAGCGACGATGTTGACGGCCTCGGTTCCCTGCTCTATGCCATGGTCACCGGCTACTGGCCCGATCCGTCAGTACTTGAAAGCGAAGTCGGCATCCCACTTGCTCCACTCGCGGGCCGCACCGTGGCGCTGCCCTCGAATGTAAGTGCCCAGGTTCCTGGTGCCGTTGACGATGTGGTCGGTCGCTCGGTGCTCTCGATTTCACGTCCCCGTGGATCGGTGCGTATCGCCGATGCGGGTGGCTTTGCCACCGCAGTGCGTGCCGCATTGGATCGCTTAGCTAGCGGAAGTGCCGCAACATCGCTGCTGACTCGACCAAAGATCTCGCGCAGTAAGCGCGGATCTGCGCGTCTGGAGCGAGAGGGAGCCGCCATGGGGCGGCCAACCACCGTGCGCGGCGTGATCGGCGGCATTGTTATCGCAGCAATTGTCATCGCTGGCTTCATTGTCGGTGGCGTGACGTTGATGCGGTCCTCCCAGCCCGGAGCAGATGATCAAGCCCAGACCACTAATGCCGGGGAAATTCTCAGTGGCTCAGCCACACCATTTGTTGAAGAATTCAGCTTCGCCCAACCGAAGTCTCCGGTGCCGATTGTCTCCGTCCGTTCCTATGATCCCCTCGCCGATGACAACAATGATGGAAAGACCGATAAGCGCAAAGGCAGGGAGAACGAGGAAGACGCAGCACTAGCCATTGACGTAGACCCGGCAACAGAGTGGCTCACTGACACTTACTCAAGTGCTGATGCCGATGGCAAAGGTGGCGTGGGATTGATCGCAGACCTTGGTCAGCCGATGAACATCGATGCGGTGAGCCTTTCCCTGCGTGGTTATGGCTCAGACGTCTCGGTGCTCGTCAGTGATGAGATCTATAAGGATCCAGCGCTGTGGACGCCATTCGTTGCCGTCGACGAATCCGGTCCCACGATCGATCTTCGCTCCGCCCGCCCCGTGCGCGGTCAATACGTGCTCATCTGGTTCACCGAATTGCCCCGGGAGCCGGGTTCAACGGATAAGTACGTGGGCGGCATCGGCAACCTGGCGATCTACGCGAGCCCGGATGCCAATCCGGCGCCCTCGGCCACGGAGTCACCAGCCGCAGACTCAGCAGCTGCGGAGTCACCAGCCGCCTAGCGTCAGCGCGATTCCCGTGGGTGAATTCCCTCGCTGGCTAGGCTCCGCGCATGACCACTGACGTGCGCGAGGATGCCGAACTCCTCGCCGCGCACGTGGCTGGCGACGACACCGCATTCGCCGAACTGGTCAATCGGCACCGTGATCGCCTCTGGGCCGTGGCCCTACGCACCACGGGGGATCCTGAGGAGGCCGCCGATGCCCTCCAGGATGCGCTGATCTCCGCATTCCGGCGCGCTGATTCCTTCCGTGGTGAATCAGCGGTCACCACCTGGCTGCACCGGATCGTGGTCAATGCCTCCCTCGATCGACTGCGCAGGCGCTCGATCCGCTCAGCCGCCCCACTCCCCGAAGACGACTTTGGTGTGACCGCACCTGTTGTCGGCAATAACCATGATCAGATCAACCAGGCCGAACTTCGCTGGGAGATCACCCGGGCCCTCGCCGAGCTTCCCGAGGCCCAGCGGGAGGCGGTTTTCCTCGTGGACGTGGAGGGCTACTCGGTGGAGGAGGCCGCTGCGCTCCTCGACTGCCCCACCGGCACGGTCAAGAGCCGCTGCTCGCGTGGTCGAGCCAAGTTGGCCGAATCACTTGATTTCTTACGGAACCCGAACACAGACTCCATCGTCACACGACCGGAAGGGGGTGGACAGTGACCGAGCCAACTGCGCCTGACAACGATGACATCACGTCATTCGATGAAGCACGCGTGCGCGCGGCACTCGAGAACCTCACCCACCTGACCGAATCTGCGCCCAGTGATGACCACGTTCCCGCTGATGTATGGGCACGCATGGAAAGGGCCCTTTCCGCTGAAGCCGCCGAGCGGGCCCTCGTGCGCGCGGGCGTGGCCGAGGGCACGGTGGCCGATCTCGGTGCCGAGCGCACTCGTCGCCGGCAGCCTCGGGCCATCCGCTGGACCGCACCCCTCGTCGCCGTGAGCGCTGTGGTGCTCGGCGTGGCCGTGGTCACCAACATCAACCAGTCCGAACCCCCAGTGGTGGTGGCCGGTGAAGCGCAGCAGGTAACCGGGGAGATTGCACCAGCCGAAGGCACTCCCGTGGCTGCTTCGGATGAAGCCGAAGGAGCCGCGGCACCCCCCGCAGATGCCCAGGTGGCCGCTGAGGCCGCACCCCAGGTGGTGCAGGCCGGATTCATTCCCCCAGCGCGCAAGGTGATGGCCACCGAAGAGAACTTCACGAGTGATCAGCTCACCAGTCAGGTAGCTACGGTGTTGAGCACCCTGGGTATCGACGAGGTTGCTGATATCGAGGCGATGCCCGTGGAGGAGATCGCTAGCGCGGATGTTGCCATCCCTGATGCCCAGGCGGCCGAGCGCGCTGCGGAATCAACCACTGATCCAGCCGGCGATGCCACGGTAGCGATGCCGATGATGGTGTCCGAACCCCAAGTGCTGCGTGAATGCATCACGGATATCACCGAGTCCAGTGCGTCCCAAGCACTCGTAGTACTCCTCGGCAGATTCAACGGTGAGGAGGCGGGCGTGGTGGTGATACCCACTCCGATGATGACCGATGCCACCTCGGCTCACTTCGATTCGGTGTCAGATCCCACGATGCATATCTACGTGGTGGGTACCGGATGCGGTGCATCCCCCGCTCGGGTGATGGTGCACGTGCTGCACTCGCTTCAATGACCCGTACTTCAGTAGGCTGGAAGTCCAGTCATACGTGATTCGATATTCGATCGTTTCGCGCCCTAGGTGAGGAATGCAGTGAGCGAGATTCGCAACGTCATCATCATTGGTTCAGGCCCTGCCGGCTATACCGCAGCCATCTATGCAGCACGCGCGCAGCTGTCACCGATAATTTTCGAAGGTTCGGTCACCGCTGGTGGCGCATTGATGAATACCACCGAGGTGGAGAACTTTCCCGGCTTCACCGAGGGCATCATGGGACCGCAGTTGATGGAGCAGATGCGCGGCCAAGCAGAGCGCTTCGGTGCGGAATTGATCACCGATGATGTCACCGAGGTCAATCTTGATGGCGACATCAAGTCGGTTACCGATGGTTCCGGTAACACCTATCAGGCACGTGCGGTGATTTTGGCGATGGGCTCGGGTTATCGCGAACTCGGTCTACCCAATGAGAAGCGCCTTTCTGGACACGGTGTCTCCTGGTGCGCAACATGTGATGGTTTCTTTTTCCGCGGTCAAGACATTGCCGTGGTGGGTGGCGGTGATTCCGCAGTGGAAGAGGCCACCTTCCTCACCCGTTTCGCTAACTCCGTCACCTTGATCCATCGCCGCGATTCCTTGCGAGCGAGCAAGATCATGCAAGAGCGCGCGTTAACAAATGAGAAAATGCGCTTCGCTTGGAATTCCGAAGTTGTCGACGTGCTCGGTGAGGACAAGGTCTCCGGTGTGATCCTCAAAGACACCGTCACTGGTGAAACACGGGAGCTAGCCATCACCGGCCTCTTCATCGCAATCGGTCACGATCCACGTTCGGAACTGCTGCACGGGAAGGTGGATCTCGATTCTGAAGGGTACGTAGTGGTGGATGCACCTTCTACGCGTACCTCGGTCACTGGGGTATTCGCCTGCGGTGACCTGGTGGATCACACGTACCGCCAGGCCATCACAGCGGCTGGTTCGGGCTGCGCTGCCGCCCTCGACGCCGAGCGATTCCTGTCCCATGCGTAGGCTTACCCCACCAAATTGTGAAGACAAGGAGCATCATGGGCGCCCTAAAGATCGTGTCTGATTCGAGTTTCGCTGACGATGTATTGCTCAGTGATAAGCCGGTCCTGGTGGACTTTTGGGCGGAATGGTGCGGTCCCTGCAAGATGGTGGCGCCCATCCTTGAGGAGATCGCTGGATCCCAGGAGAACCTGGTGATCGCCAAGCTCAATGTTGATGAGAACCCGCAGACTGCGGCTTCCTACGGCATCACGTCCATTCCCACGATGAGTGTTTTCCAGGGTGGGCAGATCGTGAAGACCATCATCGGTGCTAAGCCAAAGGCGGCGCTGATGGCTGATCTGGCCGACTACCTCTAGGAACATGCTCCGCCTTGGATCAACCGGGGCGGCCGTCGCGGAGGTGCGCGCGCGGCTTGCGCACCTCGGATTAGTGAGTGAGTTGCTCGCATATGTTGATGTGCGCAACGTTGTTTTCGATGATGAACTCGATACGGCGGTGCGATCCTTTCAGCAGGAACGCGGTATCCGGGTGGACGGCATCGTTGGCCCGGCAACCTTCCGCCATCTTGATGAAGCCCGATGGCAACTCGGGGATCGGATCCTGAGTTTCACTCCCGGGCACCTGATGTCCGGTGATGATGTTGGCCAACTTCAGCGGCGCCTCAACGAACTTGGTTTCAATGCCGGGCGGGCCGATGGCATCTTTGGTCCAGATACTGATCGAGCCCTGCGCGAGTTTCAACAGGGCGTGGGCGTAAATGCCGATGGAACCTGCGGCCCCGATACCTTCCGAGCCTTCGATCGGTTGACCAGAACCGTGGTGGGCGGTGATGCCAC
>JBJOIE010000119.1:0-2862 GCA_046047295.1 Actinomycetota bacterium
TCTTCAACAACGTCACCCTCGATCCATTCGAGTACTTCACCACCTACCCCGAGAGTGGTGACGTCTGCTAGGCGCATCTGCTGATCATGGCAGATTCAGGCTGACAACTCAGGCGCGCGGAGCCAGGATGTCCTCGCGGCCCTTAAACCGATCGAGCATGCGACGGTAGTTGCGCTGGGATTGCTCGTCACGGTAATCCGGATCTGAATCGTGATACCCGCGATGCCGTTCCTGGGTGAGCGCTAATTCATCAGTTGGCACGATGATTTTGTGCCCACCGGCTCTGATCGCCAAACACCATTCCAGTTCGGCATTGCGATAGAACTTAGCCTTCTTATGGGGTGGAATCTCTCGGGCGATGCCTGTGCGCACGCACATGAAATAACCCATCACCACGTCAACTTCACCTGGTCCGGCAGCATCGAATGAATACCAGTCAGTGGTGTTGATATTCGCGCCCTTCCATCCCGTGACGGCAACATCAGGATCAGTAAAGGGCGCGAGTAGTTCATCCATCACGGGTGCATGAGCGATGGTGGCGGTATCCAGAGCGGCGAAATACGGGGAATCCGTCATCGCGATGAGTGTTTTCATTGCCGGCCCCCAACCCACCTCGTCAAGTGAGCCCGCAACATGTGCAACGGTCACCCGCTCCGGCATTGCTGTCAGAAGTTGTTCGGCTGCATCGCCTACACCGTCAACATTTCCGCAATCGATGATCGCGAAGGAAATATCGGGCGCGGAATGCTCAGCCATGGCTGTCACCGATGAGGTGAGATCTGCCGGCCAGCCAGCCGCAATCACACCAATGGTGCACCGCCCCCGGGAACTCTTCCCAAAGGCGTGTTCCACGCGCGCTAGATCTGGATGAACCAGCATGCGCTACCTCAGGCGCGCCACGATCGTGGGCTTACCCAACACGGTGGATCCAGCACAGCTCACGGTCATGGCGACCGTGACTCGGTCCCCGTCGATAGCACTGACCTTGCCGGTCACTTCCACTTCCGCACCAACACCATCATCGGGGACAACCACCGGGCGGGTAAATCGGCAGGAATACTCGAGCACGCTGCCCGGATCACCCGTCCACGACGTGACCAGACGTGACGCTGCACCCATGGTGAGCATGCCGTGCGCAATTACATTGGGCAGGCCTACTTCAGTGGCCACGCGCTCGTTCCAATGGATCACATTGAAATCACCCGATGCACCGGCATAGCGCACCAGGGATTCCCGAGTGAATTGCACAGTGATGGGTGGTAGTTCATCCCCAACGGAAACGTTCACAAGAGCAGGCATCATTCACCTTCGCCCTTGGCGCGAGCCACGAGGACGGAATAGGTGGTGCATACGTGAGCGCCGTTGGAGTCGGAAATATCCACCCGAGTGGTCAACATGTCATTACCTGCTGCTTCACGGATCGCATGGATGGATGCGGTGGCAATCAGTTCATCACCGGCCACGATAGGGCGGGTGTACTCGAACCTTTGCTCACCGTGCACAACGCGCGTGTAGTCCAAACCCAGCTCGGGATCGAATGCCGCAGCATGCCCTGCTTCCAGGGAGAGCGCGATGGCAAAAGTTGGCGGAGCCACCACATCTGTGTAGCCCGCCGCACGCGCTGCATCCACATCGAGACTTAAGGGTGACGTCTCACCCACCGCACGCGCGAACTCGCGCACCTTCTCCCGCCCCACCACATACGGTGGCGCGGAAGGGTAGGTACGTCCCAGCAGCTCTTGATTGAGTGCCACTGTGACGTGCTAGCGAGTTTCCTTGTGCAGGGTGTGCTTATTGCACTTCGGGCAGAACTTGCTCATCTCCATGCGATCGGGATCATTGCGCCGATTCTTCTTGGTGATGTAGTTCCGGTCCTTGCACTCTTCGCACGCCATCGTGATCTTCGGACGTACGTCGCTTGCCTTGGCCATGATTCCTCTTCTCGGGTCTTACTCGTGACGGCAGCACCGGAATGGTGAACCGACTCGTAGCGAGGGCCGGACTTGAACCGGCGACACAGCGATTATGAGCCGCTTGCTCTACCAAACTGAGCTACCCCGCCCCACGTCCAGCCTGAACTGGAGCGTTCGAGCCCCTTCCGGGAATCGGACCCGGTACCTCGCCCTTACCAAGGGAGCGCTCTGCCAATGAGCTAAAGGGGCTGCGTAAAGCCGCATAAGCGTACCCAAGGGGCACACAAGCGCCGAATCGGGTTGACTGCTCCTATGGGTTCCCCGAAGACGAGCCGATGGACCGAGCAGGACATCCCGAACCTCCCCGGCCGCCGGGTCATCGTCACCGGGGCCTCCTCCGGACTAGGGGCTGAGACCGCACGAGCGCTGGCCGAGCACGGGGCAATGGTCACGTTGGCCGTCCGCGACCACCCCAAGGGCATGCGCATTGCCGAAGGCATCTCGGGCGACACTGAGGTGGCCATCCTGGACCTCTCGGATTTATCCAGTGTCCGCAGATTCGCCGACGAGTGGTCGAACGCCCATCCCGAAGGCCTGGATCTGCTCATCAATAACGCCGGAGTGATGGCGATTCCCCGCACCAACAGCGCGGATGGATTCGAGATGCAGCTGGCAACCAATCACCTCGGCCACTTCGCCCTGACGGGGCTGCTCATGCCCGCCCTTGTGGCCGTGCCGAATTCTCGCGTGGTCACTGTTTCCTCGAGTGCCCACCGGATGGTTCGAGGGATCAACTTTGACGACATCAACTCCGAGCGCCGCTACCGAAGTTGGGGCGCGTACGGGCAGAGCAAACTCGCTAACCTGTTGTTCACTTCCGAATTGCAGCGGCGGCTAAGTGCCGCGGGTGTGTCCACGAAGGCGATGGCCGCGCATCCTGGTTACTCAG
>JBJOIE010000120.1:0-3657 GCA_046047295.1 Actinomycetota bacterium
TCCGCACCGATTTCCTTGACGATTCGGGTAGTTGCAATTTCGGCCATCTCCGGTCCCTTAAGACCGCGATCCCGATAGGGGTAACTCGTAGGAACACGATAGATCTCGGGCGCGAATGGACCAAAGCCATGCTTGTAGGGCATGGACTTGGCGGTGAGGGCCATCGTCAGATTTGTCCGACCGTGATAACCGTGCTCTACAACCACAACAGCTTGGCGCTTGGTGTACACGCGTGCGATTTTCACCGCGTTCTCGACAGCTTCAGCTCCGGAATTGAAGAGGGCACTGCGCTTGGCGTGATCACCTGGTGTCAGACGATCCAGTGCTTCAGCAACCTGCACGTACCCCTCATATGGAGTGACCATGAAACATGTGTGAGTGAACAGGTGTGCCTGGTGAGCCACCGCATCGGCCACCATCGGATTTGCGTTGCCCACGTTCGTGACAGCAATTCCGGAGCCGAGATCAATGAGGTGGTTTCCATCGATATCCACCAAGATGCCGCCACCAGCGCGCTCGATAAAGACCGGGAGGGTCACTCCGACGCCCGCGGCTACCGCGGCGTTCTTGCGCGCCAGCCAACCCTGGGACGCTGGTCCGGGAATTTCGGTGACTAACCGCCGCTCCTGGATCACATCATTCACGGTTGCCGCTGCGCTCATCATTCCTCCTTAATCGGTGGACCCAGACTAGGCCAGTCGAATCATTCGTACACGAACAACCCTTGAACACGGGTGGGGTGGCCATCGCTAGCCTGCTCCTATGACCCAAGCGCGTGTTCAGGTTCGGCAATGGCCCAGTTACATCGCTTCCCAGCCTTGGACTGGGCCGGTCACGATGGAGGTCACCCACCCTGGTGATGACTCTGTGGTGGGCACCGTGTGTGTTCCAGATGCTGATGCCATTGAGCGCGCCCTGCAAGCTGCCTGGGATGTTCGAGCGGCAGCTCGCGCCACATCAGCAGCTAACCGCGCCGAGGCGCTGATGCATATTTCTTCACGACTTGCGCAGCGCGTTGATGAGGTTGCCGCTCTCATCACCGCTGAGAACGGCAAACCGATCACCTGGGCAAAGGCCGAAGCATCCCGTGCTGTCTCCACCTTCCGGTGGGCAGCTGAGGAGGTTCGCAGGTTCAACGGTGAGTTTCAGCGTCTCGACACCGAGAAAGCAACGGAACGTCGTGCGGCGATCATTCGTCGATTCCCCTACGGCCCGGTGCTCGGCATCTCGCCGTTCAACTTCCCCATCAACCTAGTTGCGCACAAGATTGCTCCAGCCATAGCGGTGGGTGCCCCTGTGGTGGTTAAGCCGGCACCGGCTACCCCGCTAGGCGCACTCCTCCTTGGTGAGCTCCTCGCTGAAACCGATCTCCCCGAGGGCATGTTCTCCGTCCTTCCCGTTGGCAACGATGTGGCGCCGCAATTGGTAGACGATCCACGCTTGCCAGTGATTTCGTTTACTGGCTCTGAGCCCGTGGGTTTTGCCATCAAGCGTGCAGCGGCGGAGAAGCACGTCATCTTGGAACTGGGTGGGAATGCAGCAGCAATAGTGCTCGCCGACTACTCCTCGGATGCCGATTTGGCCTGGGCAGCTCAACGGATTGCCATGTACGGAAATTCCCAAGCGGGACAAACCTGCGTTTCTGTGCAGCGAGTTTTTGTGGAGGAATCCATTGCGGACAGGTTCATTCCAACGTTAACCGCTGCCGTTGCCGCCCAGCCAAGTGGAGATGTGTGGGACCCAGCAACGGTTGTTGGTCCCGTTATCAGTGCTTCGGCTGCGGACCGGGTGGTGGAGTGGATCGACGAGGCTACGCACAGTGGTGCCACGCTTCTCACCGGAGGCTCACGCAACGGCACCTTTATTGATGCCACGCTCCTGGCCAATGTTCCCGCTACCTGCCGAGTGGCGTGCGAAGAAGTATTCGGCCCGGTGATGAGCGTCCAAACAATTTCGAATCTCGATGAGGGCATCAGCATCGTGAATGATTCGCGGTTCGGCTTGCAAACCGGTGTATTCACTCACGACATCCAGCAAATCTTCCACGCCCATCGTGAGCTCGAGGTCGGTGGCGTGGTGATCGGGGACGCACCAACATTCCGGGCGGATCAGATGCCCTATGGCGGTATCAAGGCCTCAGGCTCGGGGCGGGAAGGCCTGAGATTTGCGATGCAGGACTACACCTTCGACAAGGTCCTCGTGCTGACCGATCTTGACCTGTAATGAAGCCATGAATCAACGCAGTCATTTCAGGTGATTCGCGCTTCCCAATGAGGTGCGTGGATCCGTCATCCCTAGTGATCTGATTTCCACGCTGCCCCGTCATCACCATAGACTGCGGCCATGACGAAGTCCGAAAACCATGACATCGGTGGATTCCACCTCAACCACAAGCAGCTCGACGTGCTGGAGAAGGTCTATGCCCACCCGGTGGCGCACAATCTCACTTGGCATGACTTGCGTACGTTGCTCGATGCGGTTGGCGATGTGGAGGAGAAGCACAACGGTTCGTGGCGGATAACGATCGGTGGCGTGGCTGTGGTCTTCGATCCCAATCACGGTAAGGAACTGTCCACCCAGGAGGTCATGGATCTGCGGCACATGCTGACCGGAGCAGGATTGGAGCCCGGAGCATGAGTCAGCCAGTCGAGCCCGGAAATCCGCTCCACGTGACTGACGTGATTGATGTGGCTGGTCACTATGTAGTGGTGGCCATTGATTATGCGGAATCACGTATTTATGTCCTTGATGGTGGGGGAGTCACTCGCCCGGAAAAGGTCGTCCCATCTGATCCCCGCGGTTATCACCGTCATCTGCACACAAAAGCCGGAACCCTGCAGGGCTGGTATGACCCGGATGATGTGGAAATGTGGCGTTCCCTGGCGCAGCAACTTCGGGGTGCCTCAGCAATCGTTCTCCTTGGTCACGGAAATGGAAAGGCGAATGCATCGCATCAGTTCATCGCCTACGTGGAAAAGCATGATCGCGAGCTCGCGCCTGCACTCCTCGGCGATCTTCGGGTAGATGTGGACGATCTGACTGACGCGCAGATCGTGCGGATTGGACAGCAGTTCTTCGACATGGCGCCGCCGAGGAATCCTCGCTCGTAGGCACTCTCGCGCCTGGATTGGGAATGCATGATGCGTCGCGTTGTCATTCTTGGCAGTACGGGATCCATTGGCACCCAAGCGCTCGACGTCATCCGGCGTAACCCTGATCGCTTTACCGTTGTTGGGCTGGGCGCATCCGGCACTCGAAGCGAACTGCTCCTCGAACAAGTTCGTGAGTTCACGCCTGAGGTTGTTGCGGTTACCGCGGCAACTTCGGCCTCGGACTTACAACTCGGGATCTATGCCCGGGCGAAGGAATCGGGCTTCTCGCAAGGCGGTGCGGCCACACCCCGAATACTGGCTGGCCCTGACGCGGTCGCCGATCTGGCGGCGATGGACTGCGACGTTGTGGTCAATGGTCTTGCCGGTGCTGCCGGCTTGCGTCCAACGCTGGCTGCCCTGCACGCGGGTCGAGTCTTGGCCTTGGCGAATAAGGAATCACTGATCATCGGTGGGGACTTGGTTCGGCGAGCTGCTGCCCCAGGTCAGATAGTGCCGGTGGATTCCGAACATTCAGCCATCGCACAATGCCTGCGCTCGGGAACGC
>JBJOIE010000121.1:0-8986 GCA_046047295.1 Actinomycetota bacterium
GAAGTGGCTGATTCACCTCGCGCGGTGATGGTGGAGCAGGTGGCAAATGGAGTGAGTGTGCGGATGGCCGTTCTGTACTTACTTCTCGGTGGAAAGGAAGAGGCCTAGGGCATGGGGAGCACGGTGATTCGCGGGGGATCGCTCTATGGCGATCAAGTCGCGGACTTACTTATCGAAGGTGCGGAGATCGCAGCTGTGGGGCCAGCGGGCTCCCTTCGCGCCGATCACGTGATAGATGCGGATGGCTTGGTGGTACTGCCGGGGTTGGTGGATGTACACACGCACCTACGTGAGCCCGGCAGGGAGGATTCCGAAACCGTGCTCACCGGATCCCGTGCCGCCGCAATGGGCGGCTTCACCTGCGTGCACGCGATGGCCAACACATCGCCGGTGGCCGATACAGCGGGTGTGGTGGAACAGGTGTGGCGGCGGGGTAAAGAAGCGGGCCTCGTCGATGTGCGTCCTGTGGGTGCGGTCACCGTGGATATTGCGGGCAAACAGCTAGCTGAAATTGGCGCGATGGCTCATTCGGCCGCCGAGGTGCGCGTGTTCAGCGACGACGGCCACTGTGTGCACGATCCGCTCATCATGCGCCGAGCCTTGGAGTATGTGAAGGCATTTGATGGTGTGGTGGCGCAGCATGCTCAGGATCCACGTCTGACCGAGGGCGCGCAAATGAATGAAGGTGAACTATCTGGGCGCCTTGGTCTGGCCGGCTGGCCAGCCGTTGCGGAGGAATCGATCATTGCCCGGGATGTGCTCCTCGCGGAACACGTGGGATCTCAGGTGCACATTTGTCATGTTTCCACGGAAGGGTCAGTGGAGGTGATTCGTTGGGCGAAGGCGCGCGGTATCCCTGTCACGGCGGAAGCCACGCCCCATCATCTTTTTCTCACGGAGGATTTGGTTGCCTCCTATGACCCGCGATACAAGGTCAATCCTCCGCTGCGCAGTGCGCGCGATGTGGAAGCTCTTCGGGCAGCTGTTGCAGACGGCACCATCGATGCCATTGCAACGGATCACGCCCCACATCCTCGCGAAGACAAGGAATGTGAATGGGCAGCAGCGGCAATGGGGATGACCGGCCTGGAGACGGCGCTGGGAGTAAGTGCACTGGCACTTGTGGGAACGGGAATGATGTCATGGCGCGGGCTTGCCCAACGCATGTCGATCGCCCCCGCCGTCATCGGTCGGGTTTCGCGTCAAGGCCGGCCTTTGTCACAGGGTGAGCCCGCGAACATCACTGTGATTGATCCGACGGTCACGGTGCGGGTTGAACCCGATGTGACAGCTTCCAAGAGCCACAACACCCCCTTCGCAGGGATTGACCTTCCAGCAAAGGTTGTGCACGTGTGGTTTGCCGGTCGAAATACGGTGGCGAATGGGGATCTCGTGGATGTGAACCCATGATCCCGCTATTCGCTGCGGAGGGATTCACTGAACAGGCAGAAGTGACGCAGTGGCCTCAACGTTTACTTCTGATCGGCATCATGCTCGGGCTGATCGCTCTCACACTGGCGGCAATGCGCATGGGATGGCGCCGCAGGCAGGCGCGCCAGGCGCACATTCCGGCGCCCGAATCCACCCCAGCTCTCACCTGGACTCCTATAGGGCCGAAAGTGGATGGCCTTTTCCTCGGCACCGCGTTGTCTGGCGATTGGCTCGATCGGGTCGCCGTGCACGGCCTGGGAGTGCGCTCGCGGGGCAGTATTTCCTGGGGGGCCGGTGGTGTGCTCATCGAACGAGAAGGAGCGGGCAACATATTTATCAGCGAACCCCTCGCAGTTCGCGTGGACTCTGGAATCGCGGGAACCGTGCGAGCAAAGGGCAGCGTGCTGGTGGTGACCTACCGCCTCGGTGAGGTGGTGGTCGAGTCAGGATTCCGGGCGGATGTCGGAGCCGAACACATGGCTGTGTTGGATGGGGTCATGGCCATGGTGGGTGAGCACTCAAATGAAGGATAGTTCCCCAGCGGTACTGGTTCTAGAAGACGGCCTCATCCTCACTGGACGCAGTTATGGCGCCGTAGGTACCACGTTCGGTGAAGCCGTGTTCGCTACGGGGATGACGGGGTACCAGGAGACCCTCACCGATCCGTCTTATTACCGCCAAGTGGTGATCATGACTGCCCCGCACATCGGAAATACGGGTGTAAATGGGGAAGATCCGGAATCAACAAGAATCTGGGTTGCGGGCTACGTAGTGCGAAATCCCTCGCGCATTGTGTCCAATTGGCGCGCAACGAAATCCCTTGACCAGGACCTAGAAGATCAGGGCGTGGTCGGGATCAGTGGCATTGACACTCGCGCGCTTACCCGGCACCTCCGTGACCGTGGCGCCATGCGGGTAGGAATATTCAGCGGCGATGCAGCCAACCTGTCTCAAGGTGACATGCTGGCTGCGGTCCGCACGAGTCCTGAGATGGCTGGGGCAGACTTGACTGCGGCAGTCACCACCTTCGAACCTTACGTAATTCCAGCATCGTCCGAGGAAAAGTTCACGGTGGTGGCTGTCGATCTTGGAATCAAGTCCATGACTCCTTATCGAATGGCCGAGCGTGGCATGACTGTTCACGTTGTACCCGCGAACTGGACATGGCAGCACATCGCCGAGTTGAAGCCTGATGGCGTGTTCTTTTCGAACGGCCCGGGAGATCCGAGTGCGTCATCGCACGCGGTGGATGTCATGCGCGCCGCACTCGCGGAGAAGGTACCTGTATTTGGCATCTGTTTTGGAAATCAAATTCTGGGCAGGGCCTTAGGCCTGAATACCTATAAATTGCGTTTTGGTCACCGCGGTATTAACCAGCCCGTTCAGGACTTAACCACCGGCAAGGTTGAAGTCACTGCGCACAACCATGGTTTTGCCGTGGACGCCCCGCGTAGCGGTGAATTCACCACCCCATTTGGTCGAGCGATGGTGAGTCACGTGTGCCTGAATGACGACGTGGTTGAGGGCTTGGAGTGTCTTGACGTTCCTGCGTTCAGTGTTCAGTACCACCCGGAAGCTGCGGCCGGCCCGCATGATGCGGACTACCTCTTTGATCGGTTCGCCACCCTCATGGCGGGAGCGCGCTGATGGCAAAGAGATCAGACATCACGTCCGTCCTGGTTATCGGCTCGGGTCCGATCGTTATTGGTCAGGCATGTGAGTTTGACTACTCGGGAACCCAGGCCTGCCGGGTGCTCAAGGCCGAAGGACTTCGCGTAATTCTGGTGAATTCAAATCCCGCCACGATCATGACCGATCCTGAGTTTGCTGATGCAACCTATGTCGAACCCATTACCCCTGAATTCGTTGAGCGCATCATCGCGAAGGAACGGCCAGACGCCCTGCTGCCAACACTCGGTGGTCAAACCGCGCTCAATACCGCGATGGCGCTGCACCGTGAGGGCGTGCTTGATAAGTACAAGGTCGAGCTCATTGGTGCAGATGTGGATGCGATCGAGCGTGGGGAAAACCGCGAAAAGTTCAAGCAAATCGTGGCCGATATCGGTGCCGAGAGCGCCCGGTCGGCGATCTGCCACACGATGGATGAGTGCCTCGCGGCAGTGCAGGACCTCGGTTACCCGGTGGTGGTTCGACCTTCATTCACCATGGGCGGTGCGGGTTCAGGAATCGCATATAACGAGTCCGACCTACATCGCATTGCTGGCTCTGGCCTGCAGGCAAGCCCCACGAGCGAAGTCTTGCTGGAAGAATCGATTATCGGTTGGAAAGAGTATGAGTTAGAGCTCATGCGAGACAAGAGCGACAACGTCGTTGTTGTGTGCTCGATCGAGAATGTAGACCCCATGGGTGTCCATACCGGGGATTCGATCACTGTTGCTCCAGCGCTCACCCTTACGGATCGCGAATTCCAGCACATGCGTGATGTTGGGATCGCGATCATTCGCGCAGTAGGTGTTGATACCGGTGGATGCAACATTCAGTTCGCAATCAATCCTGCTGATGGCCGAATGATCGTTATCGAGATGAATCCGCGAGTCTCGCGTTCATCGGCACTTGCGTCGAAGGCAACTGGGTTCCCCATTGCGAAGATCGCCGCGCGGCTGGCCATCGGCTACACCCTGGATGAGATCCCCAACGACATCACAGGTGTTACCCCCGCATCCTTTGAACCCACGCTGGATTACATCGTGGTGAAGGTTCCACGTTTTGCATTCGAGAAGTTCCCGGGTGCAGACACCACACTCACTACCACTATGAAGAGCGTGGGAGAGGCGATGGCGATCGGCCGAAGCTTCCCCGAGGCACTGCAGAAGGCACTGCGATCCATGGAGCGCGCAGAGTCAGTATTTAGTTGGCCTGCGGAGTCAGTGGACGTGACTGAACTCCTTCATCTGATGCGTCGCCCACATGATGGCCGGTTGTCTCTTGTTCAACGGGCGCTGTGGGCTGGTGCCGGAATCGATGCCGTACACGAAGCCACGGGAATTGACCCATGGTTCCTCGACGAAATCTGCCAGATCAATGAAATGGCGGATGCAGTTCGCGCGGCACCTTCCCTTAGCGCTGAATTACTTCGGGAGGCTAAGTCCTTTGGTTTCTCCGATGCGCAGCTTGGTCAGCTCCGGGGTCTGAGTGAGGCTGAAGTTCGCGCCCTCCGACATGCACTCGATGTGCGCCCCGTGTACAAGACGGTAGACACCTGTGCTGCTGAATTTGCTGCTTCAACCCCGTATCACTATTCGTCTTATGACTGGGAAAACGAGGCGATACCCACGGATCGCGACAAAGTCATCATTCTGGGTTCAGGGCCCAACAGAATCGGACAGGGAATCGAGTTCGATTACTCCTGTGTTCATGCAGCGCTAGAGCTCAGTCGCGCTGGCTTTGAAACAATCATGATCAACTGCAATCCAGAGACGGTGTCTACCGACTACGACACATCTGATCGCTTGTACTTCGAGCCGCTGACGCTCGAAGATGTTCTCGAAGTGGTTCATGTGGAGTCGAAGAATGGGCGAATTGCCGGGGTGATCGTCCAATTGGGTGGGCAAACGCCCTTAGGTCTCGCTCAAGCTCTAGAGGATGAGGGTGTTCCCATCGTGGGCACGAGTCCGGCGGCAATCCACCTGGCAGAAGAGCGGGGTGCCTTCGGCAGGGTTCTCGCAGAAGCCGGATTACCCGCACCTGCACACGGCACCGCGAGCTCCTTCGAGGAAGCTCGCGCCATTGCCGAACGAGTGGGATATCCAGTCTTGGTGCGCCCAAGCTACGTTCTTGGTGGCAGGGGGATGGAAATCGTTTATGACGAATCTATGCTCGCTGATTACCTGGAACGCGCCACAAGCATCAATCCCGAGCATCCAGTGCTCGTAGATCGATTCCTCGACGATGCAATCGAAATTGATGTTGATGCGCTGTTCGATGGTGAGGAAGTTTTCATCGCGGGGATCATGGAGCACATTGAAGAGGCTGGCGTTCATTCCGGTGATTCAGCCTGTTCGCTACCGCCGATAACCCTGGGCGCCTCGGACATCGCGCGTATCCGCCAATCCACGCTGGCCATCGCGCAAGGTGTTGGCGTTCGGGGCTTGCTAAACGTCCAATTCGCCCAGGCTGGTGACGTTCTCTACGTTTTGGAGGCAAATCCACGAGCTTCGCGCACGGTGCCATTCGTTTCTAAGGCGACGGGCGTTCCTGTGGCGAAGGCCGCTTCCCGGATCATGCTCGGCACTTCGATAGCGGAATTGCGCCAAGAAGGGGTGTTGCCGACCGATGGGGATGGCAGCGATCTACCTCACGGCTCACCCATTGCAGTCAAGGAAGCAGTTCTGCCGTTCGGGAGATTCCAAGGCGTAGACACAGTGCTGGGACCGGAAATGCGGTCCACCGGTGAGGTCATGGGCCTTGATGACAATTTCGGCGTTGCCTTCGCAAAATCACAAACGGCCGCCTACAGCGAGGGGCTACCCACCAGTGGCTCCGTATTTGTGTCCCTGGCCGATAGGGATAAGCGGGCTGCAATATTTCCCATCAAGCGTCTTTCTGATCTGGGATTTCGAATCGTGGCCACGGCAGGCACCGCAGATGTCCTGCGACGCAACGGCATCGAGGTCGTCACAATTCGTAAGCATCATGAAGGTCGAGGTCCCGCGGGTGAGCCCACCACTGTTGATGCCATCATGGCTGGCGAGATCAACCTGATCGTGAATACTCCTTACGGGGTGGGCCCACGTGTTGATGGCTACGAGATTCGCACCGCCGCGGTGGTCAAGGGTGTTCCCTCGATCACCACAGTTCAAGGATTGGCGGCCGCAGTACAGGGCATCGACTCACTTCGCTCCGTTGACCCGGGAGTGCGATCCCTGCAGGAGCACGCGCGAGATCTCCTAGCGCTTCGAGCAGGGGAGGCCTGATGCCAGAGCAGGTCGCATCCGAGGTACTTGATGTGCGCCGGTCAGGCGGGTATTCGGTGCTCTCGCTGACTGCACCGGGTATTGCGGATCAGGTTCGACCCGGCCATTTTGTGAATCTTGCCATTGGTGGCGAGGAGTCGGCCATGTTGATGCGCCGCTCATTCGCCGTACATCAAGTGCAATCTCGCGGCGTGTATGGCGGGACTCTCGAAATAGTCGTCTCTGCGGTGGGCAAAGGCTCGCGATGGCTTGCCTCACGCCACCGACATGACCAAGTCAATCTGGTCGGTCCCCTCGGTACGCCATTCGCACTCCCGAAGAAGCGAGTCAACTGCGTGCTCGTAGGTGGTGGCTACGGGTCTGCCCCGCTTTTTATGTTGGCTGAGCGCCTTCGTGAAATTGGCTGCCGCGTTGATGTCGTGCTTGGAGCGCGAACCGAAGAGCAACTCTTTGGTGTTCTCGACCTCAAGCGCGTGTCTTCGTCCATCACCGTCACAACAGATGATGGATCCTCCGGGACCAAGGGACTCGTGACGGATCTATTGCCCGAGATCCTGGATAAGTGCGAAGCGGACATCGTCTATTCCTGTGGACCGATGCCCATGCTTTCTGCGGTGGCACACCTGGCAGCGCAGAAACGGATCTTCTGTCAGACCTCAGTGGAAGAAGCGATGGCGTGTGGCATTGGCGTGTGCATGACGTGCGTACTCCCCGTGGTCGGTGATGACGGGATCACGAGAATGGTGCGTGCATGTGTGGACGGACCAACTTTCCGTGGTGATCGCGTTCGTTGGAACGATCTTGGTACCGTTCCACCGGACACTTTGGGTGCACCAGAGGTGGTGAACCCGTGACACGTGCCTACATTTCCCCCGATCCCGTCGGCCCGAGCCAGGTGCAGGCGCCTGTATCCATGCAAGCTGATCTCGCTGGAGTAACACTCGTGAGTCCGGTGCTCACTGCGTCGGGCTGTGCCGCCTCGGGTAAGGAACTTGATTCATTTTTTGATATCACCGCGATTGGCGGTGTCATTACGAAAAGCATCATGCTCAAGCCTCGTTCGGGGCGCCCCACGCCTCGGATGGCGGAGACACCCAGCGGCATGCTCAACTCCATCGGGCTTCAGGGGCCGGGCATTGAATCATTTATCGAGCATGATCTGAATTGGTTGAACGAGCGAGGGGCCACCACCATCGTTTCCATCGCGGGGGAAACGGCAGATGAGTACGGGCGTATCGCTCAGAAATTGCGTTCTGCTGGTGGATTCGCGGCGCTGGAAGTGAATATCTCATGCCCGAATGTGGCTGATCGCGGCCAGGTATTTGCATGCCAAGCAGATTCGGCGGCAGCCGTGATCCAAGCGGTTCGTCGCAACAGCGACGGCCGCGTTCCCATCATCGCTAAGCTTTCGCCCGATGTAACGAGCATCGTGGAAATAACTGATTCCGTAGTGCGTGCAGGTGCCACCGCTGTCACGCTGATCAACACCACCTTGGGCATGGTGATCAACACCAAGACCATGCGGCCTGCACTCGCGGGCATCACTGGCGGCCTTTCTGGTCCGGCAATTCGTCCCATCGCGGTACGTTGCGTGTATCAAGTCCGCCAAGCATTTCCGCAGTTGCCTATCATTGGTACAGGCGGCATTAGAACGGGTCATGATGCCCTGGAAATGATTCTTGCCGGTGCGAATGCCGTGTCTGTTGGTACTGCGATATTCAATGATCCCTTGGCACCTATGCGTATTCACGGGGAGTTGCAGGAGGAACTCGCTGCCCGCGGGTTCACTCGTCTCCTGGATGCCGTTGGCTACGCCCACCGAGATGTTGTTGAGGAAGACGAAGTTGCGCTCGTACTGGATTCGGCCAGCGCTTCGGTTCCCGGGCAGCTGATCGATCACATGGGCGAAGTGGATGATCAACTTGCCGATTGGGATTTTCTGAAGGACTAATGATGAGTGCCCCAATCGTTCTTGCCCTCGATGCGCCTGACCTTGACACCATGCAAGCTTGGGCGTTTGCAGCCGCGCCCCATGTGGCCGTGATGAAGGTGGGCTTAGAAGTTTTTTGCCGGGACGGGAGAGCTGCCGTCGAAATAGTGCGAGGGCTTCCCACAGAGCGCGAGTTGTTCCTCGATCTGAAGTTGCATGACATCCCGGCCACGGTGGGCAAGGCCACCGCAGTGCTGGGAGATATTTGCCCGGAGTACCTCACGGTTCACGCCTCAGGGGGCCCGGCGATGGTTGCGGCCGCGGCGAAGGCAGCGCCACGAACCCGGATTACGGCGGTAACGGTGCTCACCAGTCTGAGCGCCGAAGACTTGCGTGCACTCGGCGTGCACGGCTCCCCGAGTTCGGTGGCAGTGGAATGGGCTCGACTGGCGGTGGATGCCGGTGCCCGTGCCATCGTGTGCTCGCCACATGAGGTTGCCGAAATCCGAGCGGCCGTGGGTCCCGATGTACATCTCATCACGCCTGGCGTGCGTCCCGCCGGTGCTGCACAGGATGACCAAGTGCGGGTGGCTACGCCACGTGAGGCAATCAGTTGGGGCGCAGATCTTGTGGTGATAGGTCGACCTATTACTGGCGCCGCGGATCCTGCTGCGGCCGCTGCATCTGTGGC
>JBJOIE010000122.1:0-6227 GCA_046047295.1 Actinomycetota bacterium
GGATCGGTGGCAACCAAGTCTCCGAGGATGTAGTCGATCGAGCTGCGCACATCATCAGGCAGAGTCACGCCGGCGGCTGCCGCGTTATCGGCAATCTGCTCAGGACGTGACGCACCGACGATCGCGGAGGCCACATTGGGATTGCTCAGCACCCACGCGATGGCAAGTTGCGCGGGGGTCAGGTTCATGTCAACTGCGATGGGCAGCAGTTTTTGCACCGCAGTGAGGATGGGTTCTGACATGAATCGCTCCACGAACTGGGCGCCCTCGCCTCCGGATGCGCGGCTGCCCGCCGGTGCGGGTGCGCCGGGAAGGTACTTGCCGGTAAGCACACCTTGCGCAATCGGTGACCACACGATCTGACTGATTCCAAGTTCCTCGCAGGTAGGCACCACTTCGGCTTCAATGACCCGCCACAACATGGAGTACTGCGGTTGGTTACTGATGATGCGATCGAAGCCCATGTCATCGGCGATTCGGCAGGCCTCACGGATTTGCTCGGCGTTCCATTCCGATACACCGACATAAAGCACTTTTCCTTGGCGCACTAGATCATCGAATGCGCGAAGGGTCTCTTCGAGTGGAGTTTCGTAATCAAATCGGTGTGCTTGATAGAGATCCACGTAGTCCGTTTGCAGGCGGCGCAGGGATGCCTCGCAGGATTCCATGATGTGCTTGCGCGATAGACCTCTGTCATTCACACCTGGCCCTGTTGGCCAATACACCTTGGTAAAAATTTCGAGACTTTCGCGGCGTTGTCCTTTGAGTGCCGCTCCCATGACGGCTTCAGCCTTGGTGGCCGCATAGACATCTGCAGTATCGAAGGTCGTGATTCCTGCATCAAGGGCTGCGTGGATTGTCGCAGCGGCCGTGGCATCGTCCACTTGGGAGCCATGCGTAATCCAGTTGCCAAAAGTGATCTCACTGATCTTCAGGCCACTGCGGCCCAAGTGACGGAAGTGCATAGCTATTTATCCTTCTGAGCTGACTTGAGGTTCTTGCCACCACGGAATCCCGTGCGCTTAACGCGCGGTGGTGGCAAACGCAGTCTGCGGAATTGCAGCGTGCGGAGAAGTGCATAAAGCATGAGACCCTTGCGATCTGATGGCTTCGGGAATTCCTTCTTTGCCTGGCGGCTCAGGGAAATGAGCAAGATGGCCGTATCCACAACGATTAGCGCGATGAGGGCAAAGAAAACGATCGAAACCAGAGATTGAATAGCCGGATCATTTATGAAACCCAAGACGAGAACCGCAAGCGCGATGAAGATGAAGAACTCAGCCACCGTGTAGCGAGCGTCAACAAAGTCGCGCACGAATGCCTTAGCTGGTCCGCGATCTCGGGCCGGGAGGTATCTCTCGTCGCCTGCCATCATTCCCGCGCGCGCGCGTGCACGCTCTTCTCGCTCGCGCTCCTTGGCGGCGGCCTTGCCTTCCTTGGTGTTCCTCGGAGTGCGCAATCCCTGTTTGCGAGCGGCCTCGGCCTCCTTGCGCGAGGGCGTTGGCTTGCCCTTGGGGGCCCGTGGATCCTCCGTGGTGTTCACCTGTGGCTCAACCGGGCTGTTGTTCTTCCTGCCAAACATGGCGCCACCCTAGTGAATTGACGTGGCCGGTCCCCACTGAGTCCGGTGCGCCAAATTCACTTAGAGTGGTGGCCTCAGTCCGAATCTAAAGGGGAAATCATGGGACTCTGGCAGCGATTCACGATGATCTTCAAGTCCAAGGCCAACAAGGTTCTCGATAAGGCAGAGGATCCCCGCGAAACCCTTGACTACTCCTACGAGAAGCAACTGGAACTGCTGCAAAAGGTCCGCCGAGGCGTGGCCGATGTGGCCACCAGCCGCAAGCGCTTGGAGCTGCAGATCCAAGGCCTGGGTCAGCAGGAGGCCAAGCTGGAGCAGCAAGCACGTGCCGCCCTGGGTCAAGGTCGTGAGGATTTGGCCCGGGAAGCGCTCACCCGGCGAAGTGGCCTGCATCAGCAGATCGCGGACCTACAGGGCCAACTTGCCCAGCTAGCCGAGCAAGAGGAGAAACTCACGGTTGCCGCTCAGCAACTTCAGACCAAGGTGGAGTCCTTTCGCACCCGTAAAGAGACGATCAAGGCCACGTACTCTGCTGCCGAAGCACAAACCAAGATCAATGAAGCCTTTGTCGGCATTTCCGACGAACTCGGTGATGTTGGCCTGGCCATTCAGCGCGCCGAAGACAAGACAGCGCAAATGCAGGCCCGGGCTGGAGCCATCGATGAACTCATGGCCTCAGGTGCGCTGGAAGACGTGTCCGGTATGGGCAAGGATTCCCTGACGGTCGAACTTGAACGCATGGCAAGTGAGTCTGAGGTGGAGAACCAGCTCGCCGCGATGAGAAATGAGATCGGTTCGGCGGACAAGAAACCCGAACTCGAGCAGTAGGCACTTCGGTGCACGCCCTACTCCTGCACGGTGGTGGGCACGGCGGGTGGTGCTGGGACGCGGTTCGAGTGCACCTTGCCGATGTAGGCGTTGACTCCAGTGCGCCGGATCTTCCTGGCGCAGGGGCTGACAGCACTCCTCGCGCGGGCATCGTCCTCGATGACTACATCGCCGCTGCTGTTCGACTTGTTGACCGAATCGACGACGACGTCACGATTGTTGCGCACTCGATCGCTGGATTGACGGCACCTGCGGTGGCGGTCGCCCGTCCGGAGAAGGTCTCTCACGTGGTGCTTCTGGCAGCGCTGGTCACCCGAACGGGGGAGCGAGGAATCGATTCGATCCCGGAGGATCGGCGGCCTTCCTACTTCGAGTTGGCTACGGCATCCGGTGAAAACGCCTTTCGCCCCGCATTCGATACCGCTTGGGAGCGCTTCTTCCCGAGTCTGTCGGAAAGCAGGGCGCGAGAGGAATACGAGCAACTCACGCCGCAACCATTGGGTCCGTACCTGCAGCCCAGTCCGGCGGGAGTTGATGCCCTGGAACGTTTGGAGGTGCGTCGTTCCTACGTTCTGTTGAACGAGGATCGAACGTTCGTCCCTGACCAAGCGCGCGAGTTCGCCGCCCGCGCCGGTTGTCATCCCATCGAGCGGGCCGGCGATCACTGCTGGATGCTCACCGAACCGAATGCCTGCGCCCGGGAAATCGCCGAACTCGCACGGTCCAGGTAGATTGACGCACGTCTACGGAAGGGGCGAGGAGTCATGGCGCGTACGCGCTACGGAACGGATCGCGGGCTCACCACCCGCATGTTCGGAACCATGTTTGGGCTCGGCTTGCTCTACGTCATCCTTGCCGCCCTGCTCTATGCACTGGGCTTCAGTGCGATTTTCGTTCTGGGAATCAGTGCCGCCCTGCTGTTTGGCCAATGGTGGTTCTCGGATTCCTTGGCCATGTCTGCGATGCGCGCGGTAGTGGTCACCCCAGAGCAAGCGCCGCAGCTCCACGCGATGGTGGATCGACTCTGCGTATTGGCCGATATGGAGAAGCCACGTATCGGGATTGCGGATACGGATGCTCCCAATGCTTTCGCCACCGGGCGCACGCCAAGTCGCTCTGTGGTTGTGGTGACCACCGGATTACTGCGTCGACTAGACCAGGATGAACTTGAGGGTGTGCTCGCTCACGAGCTCTCGCATGTGGCCCATCGCGATGTCACGGTGATGACGATTGCATCGTTCACGGCAATCGTTGCTGGCTTCCTCGCCCGGAGTTTCATGTGGGGTTCAATGATGCGGGATAACCGCAATCAAAACGGTGCCGTGGTCTTTCTCGTTGTCATGGCTGTCAGTGTGATTGTCTACTTCGTTTCATACCTGCTCATCAATGGCCTTTCCAGGTATCGAGAACTTGGGGCCGATCGTGGCGGAGCTTTGATTACCGGTAAACCCACCGCACTGGGCAACGCACTGGTCAAGATCTCGGGTGAGATGAGCAAAATTCCCACGCGCGATATTCGTCAGATGGAACCGGTGAGCAATCTTGCGTTTATTCCGGCCATCGGTGCGCGCAAAGGCTTCACTCTGGAAGGCTTGATGTCCACGCATCCGCCCCTGGAAAAGCGCCTGGAGAATTTGGCGAAGGTTGCCGCAGAACTCGGGCAGCGTTAGTGGGTTTCCTTGATTCTGTGTTGGGCCGAAGGAAACCTGCCCGGCCCAATCTCGATTCGCTCTTCGCCTTGCCCTCTGCAGCGATCACCCTGGAAATTGAGATGGGGATTCGTCCCACGGGCCGAGGGTCGGTTGCCTTTCGGGCACCAGAGGGAGTTGCGTTCGGCGAAATCGAAGCTGAGGTGCGTGCGCTGCTGGACGCAGATGGCGGGCCGCCGGTGGAATTCGCCAAGGACGATTTTGGCTTCACCTGGCTCGTCGTGCGCACCGAACCAGCGGATCTGAGCGCGGTGATAACTGACATTCATGCGGTGAATAGCACGCTCGTCCACGCCGGCTTTGGGCCGCAGTTGCTGTGTTCGATGGTGTCATTCCGTGATTCCGCTGATGTGCCTATTGCGTTGATCTATTTGTTCAAGCAAGGCACGTTTTACCCATTCGTACCCGAAGTGGGATCCAACGAAAAGCGGAATAACGTCCTAGAACTGCAGATTCGTGATCGGGTGAGTACCGAACTCCCGGTGGAAAGCGATCTTCAACGGTGGTTCGCGGTGTGGGGGGCACCCGGCCTTTAGTTAGTCGCGTGCCGCTGACGGGCCAGGAAGCGCGAGCATGCGATCGAGCGCCACGCGTGCCCATTGCTGCGTATCTTCATCAACGGTGATCTGGTTGACCACGGTGCCATCGACGAGTGATTCCAACGTCCACACCAAGTGAGGTAGATCGATGCGGTTCATTGTGGAGCAGAAGCACACCGTGCGATCGAGGTAGACAATCTCCTTGTCCGGATGTTCTAGGGCGAGGCGCTTCACCAGATTGAGTTCAGTCCCGACGGCCCAACTCGTACCCGGGGCTGCAGCAGCGATGGTGGAAATGATCTTCTCAGTAGAGCCCACCACGTCTGCCTTCTGCACTACTTCGTAGCTGCATTCCGGGTGCACGATCACGGTCACACCGGGAACGCGTTCGCGGACTTCATCCACGCCCGCAGCGCTAAAACGTGCGTGCACCGAGCAGTGGCCCTTCCACAAAATCATGCGCGCCTGCTGCAACTGTTCAATGGTGAGGCCCCCATTGGGTTTACGGGGGTCGTAGACAACGCAATCAGAGAGAGCCATTCCGAGATCACGCACTGCCGTGTTGCGGCCGAGGTGTTGATCGGGAAGGAAGAGGACCTTGCGGGCAGAGGTACGCCAGTCACCTTCGAAAGCCCATTCGAGACTGCGCTCAGCGTTACTTGAGGTGCAAATCGAGCCCCCGTGTTGGCCGGTGAAGGATTTGATAGCCGCTGATGAATTCATGTAGGTGATGGGGATGGTGGCATCTGCCACCCCGGCCGCTTCGAGATCGCGCCAGCACTGTTCAACTTGGGCAAGGTCAGCCATGTCCGCCATCGAGCAGCCGGCGGCGAGGTCGGGAAGCACTACCTGCTGGCTATCTGAGGTGAGGATGTCTGCGCTCTCTGCCATGAAATGCACACCGCAGAACACGATGAACTCTGCCTCGGGATGCGCGGCGGCCATCTGCGAGAGCTTGAATGAATCGCCGGTGACGTCGGCAAATTGGATGACCTCATCGCGCTGGTAGTGATGACCAAGAATGAACACTCGTTCACCCAGGGCGTTCTTTGCCGCCTCCGCTCGCGCCACCAGGTCTGGGTCGCTCGGTGCGGGTAGATCGCCGGGGCACTCCACCCCACGTTCGCTATCTGGGTCGGCGTTTTGGCCGAGGAGGAGCAGGGCGAGAGGGGTGGGCTGGGGTTCTGCGAACGTGCCGACCATTTTCAAAGTGTGCCAAAGCGGATTCACCCCCGCGAATTGGCCCTCGTAGGCGGCTCATGTGATGCGCCCTGCGCGAACGGAAATGGCGAATTCGGAAATCCGTGTCATAGTTGGATCATGAGTTCTGAGACCCTGAACACGGATACAGCCACCGCGGACGGCATCGTCCTAACCGAATCTGCCGCCAGCAAGGTCAAGGCCCTGCTCGAGGCCGAAGGTCGCGATGACCTCACCCTGCGCGTTGCCGTGCAGCCAGGTGGCTGCTCGGGCCTGCGCTACCAACTCTTCTTCGATGACCGTAGCCTCGACGGTGATGTCACCAAGGATTTCGGTGGCGTTGGCGTGGTGACCGATCGGATGAGTGCC
>JBJOIE010000123.1:0-7276 GCA_046047295.1 Actinomycetota bacterium
TGAGATCGGCCAAACCCTGACCAAGCCAGGCACCGACCGTGTCGAATGCGGTGATTGCCACCGGATCACCCGCTATTGCGGCCGCGGTGATGTGCGCACCTTGCACACCTTCGGGGGTGCCGTCACCCAAGCCGAGGAGGTGGGCCGCCTCCGATCGGCGCTCGGCGGCCAGTGCCCGAGCTTCACGAACCAATGCATTGCCACTCGCGTACTGCTCCCAGCACCCCACGCGCCCGCACCCGCACGGCCGCCCCTCGGGAACCATCGTGATGTGCCCGATCTCCGAGGCCGCACCATGCGCCCCTCGAAACATCTCGCCATTGATAACGATGCCCCCACCAATGCCGGTTCCCACCGTGATCATCACAACATCACGCTCGCCCTGGGCGGCGCCGAATTGGACTTCACCCCAGGCCGCCGCATTTCCATCATTCTCAATAACAACGGGGATGCCGCACGCTGCACTCAGGATTTCGCCAGCCGGCACGCGTTCCCAGACCAAATTCGGCGCGAAGTACACAAAGGAACGGTCTTTACTCACGCCCCCCGCCACTCCGGCACCCACTCCGATGATGGGATCAGTTGATTCTGCGCGCAGCTGACCCACGAGTTCGGCCACCTGCTCGAGAACCTTGCTGGCATCCTGCCGTGCGGTATCGCACCGTGCGGTCGAAGTAATCACCCCGTCAGCGTTCACCACACCCGCAAGGATCTTCGTTCCGCCGATGTCCACCCCGATGGTGGAACCCGAAGCACTATTCGTCACGTGAACCTTGTCCCTTCCACCGCGCACTGTGCCAGACGATCACGGGTGCCGCAGTGTCAGATGGGACAGGCGATAACCGCACTTCCGCTTGGCAGAGCGCACAGTCTGGATCGCGCACCTCATGCCTCGCATGCGGCTCAAGCAGATTCTCGGCAACGGCATTCGTTACCCACTCCATCACGCGCTGCGCGCCGCTCAGCAGAGTCTTCACATCCGCGCCGAAAGGTAGGCCTGTAGATGAAGGCGTATCGGAGTCTTCCCTGGGAAGCCACCAAGGTCGCTCCCTACGATTCTCACTCTCACTCATTGCGCCGCCACATTTCATCATTCGGTTGCCACTGCGTTCGAATGCCGCTGCGATTAATGGAGACTGAGCTAAGCACGCATCGCTGAAGCACCGCGGGCAATCTCTGTGGGATGAGGTATTCCTCCACCCGCCACCACAGCCAGTTCCCCCAGGAGCCAGCGTTGACGGGCACCTGCATAACCGACAGGGCGCCTTTGCTGAATTTTGCCGGCCAGCCAATTTCCCATCGATAGCCATCTTTCATCGGACGCGGCGCACCGGGGAGGACCTGCACGTGCCTAGCTTGTGCATTCACAGGATCGCTGCTCGCTGCCCATGCACCCGGAATAGACACTGATTCCTTCATCAGTTGTGCAGCCGGACCGAAACCACTCGCTATCTGCGTCGCCCTCACCTTTTGTTCAGCGCGAGCACCCGCTGAAAAACCGTGCCGCTTCCGCGGTAATGGTCCGATCTCCAGGGAAAAGACCTGCCCGAGGAGAACTGCTGCTATGGCAGCCGCGGCACCTGATCCTTGTTCACGTACATCAATGCGGACGGTGATGCCTGAGTTCACCAACATGTTCAGATAGGAAGTCAATTGCTCGGCTTCCGCGCGAGCACCTTCACCCGTCGGTCCGGGCTCGGCACTTGCTTCAAGGGCGGCACGCGCAACAGCCACCCTGCAACGCTTGAGTATCGGATCGCTCGACTCAGGTCCGAGAAGGAAGTGTGCTGCTACCTCTGCGGGAAGGGCCGTGGGATCAAGCTGCGCCGGATTCCACACGCTTCTTCAATCCCTTAAGCGCGGTATCCACGATGATCTTCTCGGCCTTGCGCTTCATCATTCCGATCATGGGCAGTTTGATGTCAACACTGAGTCGGTAGTGCACCGTGGTAGTGCCGTTGCCAGCATCAGTCAGTTCGTACTCCCCATCCATGGCGGTGAGCATGTCGGCCTTGGTGAGTTTCCACGTGACCTTTGTATCGCCAACCCAGTCGTACTCGAGTTCATAGGTATCTGTGATCGGACCAGAACTTAGGGTGAAGCGAGCATCTGCCGGTCGATTGTCATCCTCATATCTGCTCAGCACCGTCACTGAAGAAATACCATCGCTCCACTCTGGGTAGGCGGCGAGATCAGCGATAACGTTCATGACCTGCGCGGGAGAGGCCTCGATGGTTATTTCTGATTCAGTTTGCTCACTCATGGGTGCAGGCTACTGCCCTAGACGCTAATGGCGAAAGGCGTTCGCTTCGAGTGGAAGTGGCCCACGTTGATGCACTCGGTGAATCCCCGGCGCATCCGCCGGGCTAGGGGCTGATGCACGTGACCGAAAAAGTGGTAAGCGGGTTGATACTCATCGATATAGGCACGTAATGCTTCACTGCCCACTTCGAATCGGCGCGCAATTGTGTCGTATCGGAGTTCGGGAAGTGCCGGCGGAATGTGGGTAAAGAGGATGTCTACTGGTCCTAGGCGATTCACCGCTTCCGCATACTCCTCAGGGGTGAGTTCGTAGGGAGTGCGC
This sequence comes from Actinomycetota bacterium, assembly GCA_046047295.1. Taxonomy (GTDB): domain Bacteria; phylum Actinomycetota; class Actinomycetes; order S36-B12; family S36-B12; genus VGCC01. Next base: position 2,585 of record JBJOIE010000123.1, read on the forward strand.
ATCGGGCTCACCAGTCCGCCCCCAATGAACCCCCAACGCATCCCCTCTACTTCGATCACCTCTTTATCCACCACCTGGTGACCGGGGCGAAGGTAATCGGGCCAGAGTGCAGGGATGTCTACGTTGCCGTACGTCAGATAGGCAGCTTCAGGCATGTCCGCAAAAGTGACCTCGTATTGCTCACGAACCATCTGCCGCATCAGTGCAGCGCGTTCATCATCTGATGTCACCCCGATGCGTTTCCACGCTTCCTGACTTAAGGAACGAGCGGCATCAAATTGATTGGCGGTGCGCAATTCAATGTAGCGGCTGGTGTGCTCGGCACCGAATAGTTCGGCGTAGATGCCTTGGGCTGGATCGTCGTAGTCAAGGAAAAGAATGAGATCGCCCAGACAAATGAATGCATCCGCACCATCAGCCGCTGAACGCAGGGCCGTATTGGCACCATGTACATCGCTCACGATATGTAATCTCATGAACTAAGAACCTTCACGTGGCACCTGCTCAGTGCGCCGGAGTTTCCAACTCGTCTTTCAACGCCCACACGGTCCGTTTCCAGCGAACGGTATGTGTGCGTCGGATCGATTCAAGGCGTCGGCGCCCGCGTGGTGATTCCGGAAGATTGCGTGCTAGGCCGCGTGGATCGGCAGGATCCACCCGTAGGTAGTAGTGCAGCACCACCCCGTGGGAATGCGCTTCCAGCCAGATCTCAGATGAGCCCACGAAATCTCCCGAGACGAGCCAACGAATGCCATCAGCCCCTCGATCCTGATACACCGTGACGGTGAGATCCGGCCACCACTGAACCCAGCGGCTGCTCTGCGCGATGATCGCCGCCACCTGAGCCCGCGGAACCGCGATGAATGAATCATCAGCAATATCGATCGCTGGCGCGGATGGAGACTCCGCGGGGTTCCCGGACATGTGCCTAGCGTGCCATGGCCCTTAGGTGAACCAGAAAACTTGGGTATATCGGGTAGCCGCCATGGCGAACTTGCCGTACGGTGGCAGCACCTGTCCGTGGGCACCCGCCCCATGGGCATTGGCGCAAAAGGACTCGGGGAGGACCTCCATGTTGACCGAATTCAGCGTTCCCGCTGCAGCCCCTTCACCAACGGAAGGCAACTGCACGCTGCACGTTCTCGACGCAGCGCGTGAGGAACCGAACCGCGTCATCATCTCTCTACAACGGGGAGATTCCTGGGTGGGTATGACCGCTGCCGAGTTCCTCGCCGAAGTGCAGGCAGTGGCCAAGGGCATCATCGCTTCCGGCGTTCAGGCTGGCGACCGCATCGGCGTCATGTCACGCACGCGCTATGAGTGGACGCTGGTGGATTACGCGATTTGGTACGCCGGGGCAACGTCAGTGCCGATCTATGAGACGAGTTCGGCTGAGCAGGTGCACTGGATTCTCAGTGACTCAGGTGCAGTCGCCTCCTTCTTCGAATCCCCTCGTCACAAGGCGATCTTCGACCAGGTGAAATCCGAACTCCCCGAGGTGCGCCACGCGTGGGTCTTCGATTCCGATTGCATTGATGAGCTCAAGGCCGCTGGCGTGAACGTGTCAGACGATCTCCTGGAAGAGCGGCGGTCAAGCCTGACCCCCGATTCATTGGCCACCATCATCTACACCTCCGGAACCACCGGCCGCCCCAAGGGCTGCATGCTCACCCACCGGAACTTCATGTTCGAGGTGGACAGCGTGGTGGCAGGACTCAATGAGGTCTTCCTCACCCCTGGTGCTTCTACCCTGCTGTTCTTGCCTGTTGCCCACGTGTTCGGCCGAATGGTGCAACTTGGCTGTGTCCGGGCGCGTGTACGCCTCGGCCACGCTCCAGACATCACCGATCTCGTCCCCATGCTGGGAACCTTCCAGCCCAGCTTCATCTTGGCTGTTCCACGTGTGTTCGAGAAGGTGTTCAACTCAGCGCAGCAGAAAGCCACGGCCGATGGCAAGGGTCACATCTTTGATACTGCCGCAAACACCGCGATTGAATACAGCCGCGCTCAGGACGAGGGTGGAGCAGGACTTGGCTTGAAACTCAAGCATGGTCTTTTCGACAAGCTTGTTTACAAGAAGCTGCGTGCGGCACTCGGCGGCAAGGTCGAGTGGGCCATCTCTGGTGGCGCACCGCTCGGCGAGCGCCTCGGCCATTTCTACCGGGGTATCGGCGTAACGATTCTGGAGGGTTACGGCCTCACCGAGACTTCCGCTGCCACCACGGTGAACCGCCCCTCAGCCCTAAGCGTGGGAACGGTGGGTCAGCCCATCCCCGGGGCCAAGGTCAAGGTCGCTGCCGATGGTGAGCTTCTCCTCGGTGGCGATCAGATCTTCGTGGGCTATTGGAATAACCCCACCGCAACCGCCGAAGCAATCGAGCCCGATGGCTGGTTCCATTCAGGTGACCTGGGTCAGATTGACGATAAGGGCTTTGTGCGCATCACCGGACGCAAGAAGGAGATCCTGGTGACCGCTGGCGGTAAGAACGTGGCCCCTGCGGTGCTTGAGGATCGACTGCGCAGCAACGTGCTGGTGAGCCAGTGCGTTGTGGTGGGCGATGCGAAGCCCTTCATCGGTGCCTTGATCACCCTCGATCGCGAGGCACTACCCGGATGGCTAAAGATCAAGGGGAAGCCTGAGAATTCCAGTATCGAAGAACTGGTTTCCGATCCTGATGTTCAAGCCGAGATCCAACTCGCTGTTGATGAGGCCAATAAGGCCGTCTCACAAGCTGAGGCGATCAAGAAGTTCGCGATCCTCACCACGGATTGGACCATTGATGGCGGTCAACTCACGCCGAAGATGAGCATCAAACGCGCAGTGGTGATGAAGGAACACGGCGAGGAAGTCGAAGCCCTCTACCGGTAAGGAGTGGCGCTAGCCAACAACGCGGCCGATACCGCTAAACCGCGAGGAGTACCAGGGGCCGAGCACGCTCGATACCACCACGCCCGTGCTCGGATTCGCTGCGTGCACCATCTTGCCGTTGCCGATGTAGAGACCCACGTGATGTGCGCCGCTACCAAAGTAGAAGACCAGGTCGCCGGGGCGAGCTTGGCTCAACGGAATGCGACGAGTCACCGAATACTGGGAGCGGCTGTAGTGGGGTAACCGCACCCCCGCCTGCCGCCAGGCACTCATGGTCAATCCCGAGCAATCGAATGAGCTGGGGCCACTGGCAGCGGCAACGTACCTGTCGCCCACCTGTGACAACGCGTACTGCACTACCTTGCGCGCCACCCCGGTCACGGAGGTACTCCTGCTGAAGTTACGCGCTGCCGAGGATGCCGCATTGATAGATGCCTGGCGTTCCCGGCTGGCCATGCGTGCCAGACGGGCGCGCTGCTCAGCTTCCAAACCGGCCAAAATCTTTCGTGCCTGGGCGAGGCGATCCCGAGCCTCGGCCCGGTGCTCCTTCATGCGGTTACGTGCCTTGGTTGCCGCCGCCTCTTTATCGGCCACGGCCGCTTCAGTCTGTGCCAGGCGCAAACGCGTGGTCTGGGTAGTGCGCAGGGCCGATGCCTGACCGCGCTGAAGTTGATCGAGTGCGGCTGCTTGGGCAAGGAACTCATTTGGATCCTCGGCAAGGAGCACCTGCAGCGAGGTATCCATACCGCCGGAGGTGTAGGTGGCGCGGGCGAGATCATCTACTCCGGCGAGGATGTCACGCAATTCCTTGCGCTCACGCTTGGCCTTGGCCTTCAGCCCGGCAAGCTTTTCCTGAATATCCGCGAGCTCAACGCGGGCTTCGTTGTAACGCTCATCCGCATTCTGCGCCTTCATCTCCAGGTCCATCACCTGCTGGCGAACTTGTTGGAGATTGGGGGCCGCCTGACTCGCTGGTGCGACGATGAAAGACGTGGCGAACAGGGTCACGGAAGCGCCTACCGTGATGAGTGCCGACAGGGAGGAGCCGCGTCGAGTAATTCGGCGCACAAGACCTCCCACAACCTTCAGCGGCGGCGCATCACTAGCACCCTGATAGCAGAGACGCACCCAGCGCGTTCCGCGCTCCAAGGTAACAGATATATCGCGGAAAGATCTAGGTCACGTCCCCTGCGCGAGGGACACCGGTGCATCAGCCTCCCGAGACCAGTCTCAGGGGCGGCACCAACCCGCTTCGAGCAAGGGTGCCGATGGCCTGGGCGTGGGTGGGGTCCATTTCCAGAGCGGGACGAACAGATAACTCGCCCTCGGGAGTGCCTAGGAGGACGCTTACAACACAATCGGAGCACGCGGGTCCGCGCACTTGGCAGGTTCCGCAATCAATGATCATGGGTGCAACGTACGTACGGGGTCTGACATGTGCCGTTAATCCGTCAGACATCCCCACGCAGGCGAACCATCGAACGGTCAAGTTCGGCCACGGAGGTCACACCCATCAGTTGCATGGTGGTGCGGATTTCTTTGTCCAGGATTTCCACCACGCGATTCACCCCGCGGTATCCACCTGCCATGAGTCCGTAGAGGTAGGCGCGGCCAACAAGCACTCCTTGAGCACCGAATGCGAGGGCAGCTACCACGTCCGTGCCAGACATGATTCCGCCATCGACATAGACCTCGGTCCGATCTCCCACTGAGTCCACAACCCCCGGGAGCAGTTCCAGCGGCACGTTGGCACGATCCAATTGGCGCCCGCCATGATTGGACAGCACGATGGCATCGGCGCCGAGATCGGCGATGCGCTGAGC
>JBJOIE010000124.1:0-4301 GCA_046047295.1 Actinomycetota bacterium
GAAGCTAAGACACTTGTCCCCGTGCTGGATGCCTACGCACCCCGCATCGTGCACTCCTCAGCAGCTCGACGCTGTATGGACACGGTGAGACCCTTCGCCAAACGCGCATCCATCGAGGTCACGCCAGAAGATGCGCTTACCGAGCAGGCGCATGCGAGTGATCCATCGCTCTCCGCACAACGGTTCGCTGAACTCCTTCACCATCCGCAACCCATACTGGTCTGCGCACACCGACCGGTTCTACCCACGTTGCTCAAGCAGGCTGCACACATCTTCGGCTTTGATCCTGTACGAGCCCTGGCAGACACCGCATGGGATCCAAGGCTGGCGCCGGCAGCATTCATTGTCTTTCACCGAGCATTCGATGAATCAGGGAATATTCGCCTCATTGCTGCGGAGCAACATCTGGCACCAGAACGTTGATGAATGCACTACCGCGCATCGTCTTTCCGGTTGTGCGCTTCACTACTACCCGAGCGACACACGTTCCCGGTGCGCGCATAACCACACGGGTACCCGAAACCCTGCACACGGCTCGATAACTTTTCGGCACACTCATGGTGATGCGGTCCCCGGGTTTCCGAGGAATATCTGCCCATCGCGCGATACGTGCGGCAGCGATCCTGGCACCGGGCGCAGAAGTTCCATCCACCATGAGTGCTTGGGCTGGTGCAGATGCCGCGGATGTGCCGGCTGCATTCGTTGCCGTAACGGTTACCGCAATCACTTCCCCCGGCGGCAATTGACCGATATCGCAGGCAGTACCACCGGTTACGCACGAAACACCCCCAGGCTGAGCACTCGCGGTGAATTCGGTGATCGGAGAACCGTTTGCAGCACCCGCCTCCCAGGTGATTCGCGCGGTACCCGCGGCTAGAGCAGTAACGGTGACCTTGGCAGGAGGATTGGGTGCTGCTGCCGGGAGCGGAACATATGAACGGATCCAGTCAAGGAATGCTGAAACCCGCGTATAGATACCGGGATATGCAGACTGTCCGCAGTCATTGCCCACGCTCGTTACACCCGCAAGGGTAGGTCCGGCGGCTCCCGCAACAACGAGTGGTCCACCACTATCGCCCTGGCAGGAATCCACACCCCCTTGGGGAAGGCCTGCGCAGATACTGATGGTTCCGTTGAAGGATGACCCATATTGACCGCAGTCACCACTACCAGGATTCGTGAGCACTTGAACAACACCCTGGCGCAGGGAGTTGAGCGAACTCCCTCCGAATCTTTCTGCTCCCCATCCACTGATAGTGGCCGCCGATCCAACCGTGGGCCAACTCGCTGGATCCTCACCCGTGGGGAGCGCGATAGGTGCCATGGTGGGCCCAGGTGTGATGGGCCGATCCAACTGAATGAGCGTGAGATCGTTGGCAAAACTCGTTGAGCTGTATCCCGGATTCGTGATGGCTTGCACCACCCCAAATCGATTTTCACCCGTACCCGAATTGAGTTCAGTAATTCCGGCGTACACAGAGATTGATGTAGCCGAACCAATGCAGTGGGCGGCAGTGAGAACCCAGTTGGACGCGATGAGTGAGCCGCCACACAGTGTTGAGCCATTGCCCACAACGGCCACCTGCCATGGGCTTTCTGTGATGGGTATCGGTACGCCGCCCACGATGCGCGGTTGCGCGTTGAGTGTGGATGCCATTGCAGCAGGCGAACCCACGAACGCCAAAGCAGTACTCAACACAAGGACTATTCCAGCCCGAAAGTCGATCCTCACAGTGTGGCTGTCACGCCCTTACCCAAGACCACCACGCCGCCATCGCTCACTGTGTACAAACCTCGGTCACGATCAAGATCCACGCCGATTTGGGCGTTATCGGGAACGATCACGTTCTTGTCTAATATTGCGCGGCGGATGACGGCGTTCTTGCCGATGCGCACCCCCGGCATGATCACACTGCCTTCAATGTAAGCCCCAGAATCGATGGTGACGTTCGAAGACACCACAGACGTGCGCACGTGCGCGCCACTGATGATGCTTCCGGCCCCGACCATGGATTCATGTGCGTTGCCGCCCTCCACAAATTTTGCTGGAGGAAGTGGCGGGATGTTGCTCAGGATTGGCCATCTGCGGTTGTAGAGGTTGAATACTGGATGAACGGATACAAGATCCATGTGCGCATCGTGATAACTATCAAGTGTTCCTACATCGCGCCAATAGCCCGTATCGCGTTCGGTGGCACCGGGGACCACGTTCTCTGCAAAGTCATAGACCTGCGCCACTCCCTTGGCGGTGAGCATTGGAATGATGTTGCCGCCCATATCGTGCACGGAGGCAGGATCAGCTGCATCCTCGCGTAACGCTTCGAGCAGTACATCGGTTGAAAAAATGTAATTGCCCATCGATACGAATGATTCATCTTCAGAACCAGGAATACCCGGTGGCTCGGAGGGCTTCTCCAGAAAACGCGAAATTGTCTTGCCATCGGGTGCCACTTCGATAACACCAAACTGATGTGCCGTGGAACGCGGCATCCGTATACCCGCCACCGTTACGCCTGCACCGCCAGCGATATGCGCCTGAATCATCTGCATGGGATCCATGCGATACACGTGATCCGCTCCAAAGACCACCACGTACGCCGGATCTTCATCGAATACCAGGTTGAGACTCTGATAGATGGCATCCGCGCTTCCCGTGAACCACCGCGGGCCGAGGCGCTGCTGAGCCGGCACCGGGGTGACGTAGTCACCCAATAACGTAGGCATCCGCCATGTTTGAGTGACGTGCCTATCCAGTGAGTGCGATTTGTATTGAGTAAGTACACATACCCGGCGAAGGCCGGCGTTAATGAGATTCGAGAGTACGAAATCAACCAGCCGATAGGAACCACCAAAGGGGACGGCAGGTTTTGCCCGATCAGCGGTGAGGGGCATCAAACGTTTGCCCTCGCCGCCGGCAAGGACCATACAAAGAACGTGCGGGTCCGCACTCACCCCACGAGCCTACCGCGATGGACCGTAGGCTGGCGGCCATGCGCGTGGGGATGCTGACGAAGGAGTGGCCACCCGATGTTTATGGGGGCGCAGGAGTGCATATCGAGCACCTCGTTCATCAATTGCGCCAACTGATTGATGTGGATGTGGAGTGCTTTGGTTCACCCAAGCCAGGTGCCACAGCATTCACGGTGCCAGCGGAATTGCAGGGGACAAATCCCGCCCTCGAAACCATGGGGGTGGACCTGGCCATGGCCGCAGGCGCATCGTCATGGGACATTGCGCACTCGCACACCTGGTACGCCAACCTGGCCGGGCACATCAGCGGGCTCCTGCAGGGAATTCCACACGTGCTCACCGCCCATTCCTTGGAGCCACTGCGCCCCTGGAAGGCCGAACAACTCGGCGGCGGCTATCGAATTTCATCGTGGGTGGAGAGCACCAGTTACGTGAACGCGGATGCGGTTATCGCGGTCAGCGCGGGAATGCGCACCGATATTTTGAATTGCTATCCCGATGTACTCCCCGAGCGCGTGCACGTGGTGCACAACGGCATCGATCCTGATGTGTACCAGCCGCACCCATCTGAGCACGTACTTGCTGAGTACGGCATCGGAACTAAGCCTTATGTGCTCTTCGTTGGCCGCATCACCCGTCAAAAGGGTTTGGTCCATCTTCTTCGAGCCGCTCAGCAGTTTGATCCAGGCATCACCCTCGTGATGTGTGCCTCTTCGCCGGATACCCCAGACATTGAAGTGGAGACAGCAGAGGCTGTTAGCGCACTGCGAAGTGCCCGCGGCGCAGACAGTGTGGTGTGGATTGAAGAACAGGTGCCCCGGGAAAAGCTCATTTCCCTCTTCACCCATGCGCTGGCCTTCATCTGCCCTTCCATCTATGAGCCGCTCGGCATCGTGAACCTTGAAGCGATGGCCTGCGAGACGGCGGTTGTGGCTAGCGCGGTTGGAGGAATCCCCGAGGTGGTGGCCGATGGCACCACCGGCCTACTGGTGGAGTACACGGCTGAGCAACCCGCAGAATTTGAATCAGGCCTGGCAGCCGCAGTGAACACTTTGGCAAATAACCCGGACATGGCTCGTGCAATGGGTGTTGCGGGACGCGCACGCGCCATCGAACACTTCTCCTGGTCATCAATCGCCCGGCAAACAATCGCGGTATATGAGCAAGCCATCGAAACCTACCGATGCCACACACCATGAGCTCATCAAGTGAGCCTCGGTGAGTGATCTTGCCGAACCGATTCCAGGCGTTCGTCAGGACAGTCATCCCAATCGCACCCGCGGCTACCTCTTCTATCTTGCTGCAGCAACAGCCTTCGCACTCAACGGAAC
>JBJOIE010000125.1:0-3489 GCA_046047295.1 Actinomycetota bacterium
AAACTTGGCCTCAAGGCCAAGGTGGAAGCGGGTGACTTCACTCCACTCAATCGAGTGATCAGTCAGGTGCCCAGTGCCGGAAGCGAAGTACCCAAGGGCAGCACCGTCACCCTTCGCATCATCTAGCAGCTGCCGTAGTTCCAGTTACCGCTTATTGAACTCGGAGACACCCTCATGGGCGAGCAAGGAATTTTTCATTGCTAGTCCATAAGCGTACCCACCGAGCGATCCATTACTTCCAACCACACGATGGCATGGGATGAAAGGTGCAACGTGATTACGCGCGCATGCCGTGCCAGCAGCACGAACGGCACGTGGACTTCCCGCGGCCACGGCCAATTGCCCATAAGTCAATACGGTCCCACCACGAATCCTGCGCATCACCGCACGGGCATTTAGCTGAAAGGGGCCTCCCCGATCCTTCACCTGAACGCGAAGAATCGCATCGAGTTCGCCATCAAGCCACGCCTGTACTGACTGATGCACATCGCTAACCTCCCTGACCGAGATGGTCCGCGCGTAATAAATTTCGAGCTGGCGGCGATCATCCACGGCACCGAACCAGGACTCAACAACGGCGTTCTGATCATCCACAAGGAAACATAGGTCTCCCCAGGGGGTTGACACCGAGGAGCGGCGGAGGCATCCGGAAGGCGCGGTCATTGACCCGCCAATTGTCGTGGGCTCAGGCCAGTCTCTTGGCGTACAAGGCGCCGGAGGTGTCGCTCGCTGATGTTGAGTCGAAGTGCGGCTTCACGAACAGACAACCCCAACGTGAGAAGGTCTCGGGTTCGGCCGATCATGTCTGCGCGGAACTCGGCTTGTGGATGGACACCCTCGGGTCTACATCGCTTGCACGGTCGATATCCGGCGGCGAGCGCCTCATCCACTGTAGCGAACCACTCGATGTTCTCCGGCCGAGGAGTACGACTGGCGCAGCCCGCTCGGCAAACTATCCCGGTGGTACGCACCGCATAGATCACACTCACGGGTTCATCATGCCTTGCTCGACGGACTCTGGCCATGAAGAAACCGGACGTGCAATTTCGATGGGTTCAGCGAGAAATCAGCATGTCGGCCACTTTGAAGGCCAACTCGAGGCTCTGCTCGCGATTCAACCGAGGATCGCATGCGGTCTCATACCGCTCATGGAGGTGATGCTCTTCCACACCTGCGGTCCCACCAATGCATTCGGTGACGTCATCACCGGTGAGCTCCACGTGGATTCCACCGGGGAAGGTGCCGAGGCTGCGGTGAACTTCGAAGTAGCCCTCCACCTCATCCACCACATCATCGAAAAGGCGCGTCTTGTGACCAGTGGCGGCCTCGCGCGTATTCCCGTGCATCGGATCACACACCCACACCACCGGAATACCGCTGGCCTCAACCTTTTGCACAATGCCGGGCAAGACCTCGCGAACGTTGCCCGCTCCCATGCGAGTGATCAGCGATAGCCGCCCAGGAATGCGATCGGGATTGAGCAGCCCGGCAATCTCCACGATCTCCTCCGGTGATGCGGTTGGCCCCACCTTCACGCCCACCGGGTTAGAGATCGACTTCGCGAAGTGAATGTGCGCGCCGTCTAGTTGCCGCGTGCGTTCACCGATCCAGAGAAAATGACCCGAGACGTCGTAGAGCTTGCCCGTGCGCGAATCAACGCGGGTGAGAGCACGCTCATAGTCCATGGAAAGCGCTTCATGCGCTGCATAGAACTCGACTCGCTCGAATTCCATGGGATTGGCGCCACAGGCATTCATGAAGGAAAGCGCCCTATCAATTTCCTGCGCTAGTGCCTCATAACGCTGACCAGCCATGGAGCCGTTAACGAAATCCTGATTCCAGGCGTGCACCTGGCGTAGGTCTGCATAGCCACCCTGCGTGAACGCACGCACAAGATTGAGCGCGGCCCCGGATGCGTGATATGCCTGAACCAAGCGATCTGCATCCGGGCGGCGAAGCACCGGATCGAATTCGAGCGCATTGACTGCATCACCTAAGTAGCTGGTGAGTTCAACACCATTCCTGGACTCAATGGTCTTACTGCGCGGCTTGAAGTACTGGCCGGCCAAGCGGCCCATCTTCACCACCGGCAGGGATGCGGCATAGGTCAGCACGACGGACATCTGCAAGACCGTCTTCAAACGCGCCCGGATGGAATCGGCCGTATTCGCTTCGAAGGTTTCGGCGCAATCTCCACCGGTGAGAACGAAAGCCTCGCCTCGGGCCGCCGCACCTAGCCGATCTGTCAGCAGATCACACTCACCCGCGAACACCAGGGGCGGAAGAAGGCGCAAACGCGCCACCGCAGCATCGAGTTCCGCCTGATCCGGCCACGGGGGCTGCTGCGCCGCGGGCAAATCCGGCCAGGTGATGGACATGGACTAAGGGTACGTGTGGCAGGTGGGTAGGACAGACTCGGCTTAGCCGAAGAAGGTCTTTGCTTCCTCGTAGCGCGCAATGGGCACGGTCTTGAGTTCGCCCGTTGCAGCCTGCAGCGGCACTCGAACAATGTCCGTGCCCTGGAGCGCAACCATCTTGCCCCAGTCGCCTTCCTTCACCGCCGTGATGGCATTAAGACCAAAACGGGTAGCGAGCACACGATCGAATGCCGTGGGCGTTCCACCACGCTGAATGTGTCCGAGGACCGTAGTGCGCGCTTCCTTACCGGTGCGCGCCTCAATCTGGCCAGCCAGCCAATCACCAATACCGGAGAGCTTCACGTGACCGAAAGCATCAAGCGTGGCGTCTTTGGTGACGAGATCGCCATCGGTGGGCATCGCGCCCTCAGCAACCACGATGATCGGGGCATAACTGGAGCGGAATCGGGATTCCACCCAACCGATGACCTCATCGAGATCGAACCGGGCCTCCGGAATCAAGATGGCATTCGCGCCGCCGGCCATCCCCGAATGCAGCGCAATCCAGCCAGCGTGACGACCCATAACCTCGCAGATCAAGATGCGATGGTGCGACTCAGCGGTGGTGTGCAGCCGATCGATTGCTTCGGTTGCGATGGTGACGGCGGTGTCGAAACCGAAGGTGTAGTCGGTGGCGTTGAGGTCGTTATCAATTGTCTTCGGAACTCCCACAACGTGCACACCGTGCTCGTGGAGTGAAGTGGCCACGCCGAGGGTGTCCTCACCACCGATTGCGATGAGTGCATCAACACCAAGTGCTTTGAGGTTGTCTTCGATGCGTTCGAATCCGCCATCGATTTTCTTCGGATTAGTTCGTGAAGAACCGAGGATGGTTCCTCCGCGTGGCAGGATGCCACGCACCTGAGGGATTCCCAGTTCCATCGTGACACCGTCGAGTGGGCCCTTCCAGCCATCGCGGAAACCCACGAATTCATAGCCGTACTCGGTCACACCACGGCGAACCACCGCGCGAATAACCGCATTGAGCCCCGGGCAATCGCCCCCGCCGGTAAGCACGCCGACGCGCATAACCACTCCTCGAATATTCGGGCTAGGAAATGGATCTTTCCCG
>JBJOIE010000126.1:0-3721 GCA_046047295.1 Actinomycetota bacterium
CCACACCGGGGGTTATCAGCATCACGTACCGCCAGTAGGCAACTTTCGAAGCCAGGGCGAGTGAGGCAGACAACAGAAGCATGCCCATGACAACCAGTACTTGGTTGGGCATGTTCAAGGCGTCGACGAGAAGCACGAGGATGCCGACGATGCCGCCCCCGGCGAAAGTGCCCAGCACGCGATCGCGTGTCTTGCTGCGCATCTGATGGCCATCTGGCTGGATCACCAGAATCACCGTGAGGACGATCCATGCTGCTGAAGTGTTCTGCGCCCAGGTTGCGGCAGCGTAGGTGGCCAGCCCAGCAGCTACGCCGACAGCCCAGGCATAGGGATGGGCAATCGAGGCAGGGAGTTCCTTCGGTTCAGGGCGCGAGACGGAACGCATCACGACCATCCCGAGCACGGTTGCCCACAAACCACCACCGAGGAGCACCGCGGCGGTGGTCGCAGCCAACTGCCAGGAATTGGCGGCGAGGGTGTGTCCGACCTCAAACTTGATTGGTTCGGTCACCAGGTAGGCGGCAACGACCGGCACCATAAGTAGGGGGCTCTGGAGCCCACGTCCTGCGAAGCGTCCCGCGAACCAGGCCGAAGCCCCCACCAACAGCGCCGCGGCCCATGGCAGTCCGCCAAGCAGCACTGCAAGGAAGCCCAGACCAGCGGTGGCGACTGCTAGCTTTGCCGCCAGTCTTGGACCTGCATGTACGAGCGCAGTAAGCGAGGGGAGTGCGCCGAATACGAAGGGTCCGGTTGCGTTGGGGATCAGCCAGATCGTGATGGCTATGCCGGGGAGTGCAACCAGCGCCAAGAGGAGCATCACCCGCGCGATGCCAGCGGCGAGGCTGCCGGCTCCGCGCATCGCCGAGGAGGTCACGGACGGAGGCTAGCCTGCGGTGACCTCTTCCGGGTCAGAAAGGAGTCCCAGTTCGCGTGCGGTTGCGACAGCCGCTTGTCTATCGCCAACCTTGAGTACGCGCAAAACGCGCTGTAATTCAGCCTTGACCGTGGATGCCGAATAGCCGAGGGCGAATGCGATGGCGGCGTTGGACTTACCCAACTCAACGAGGCGCAGGATGTCCAACTGACGCGGACTCAAGGTCAGCGTGTCCTGCGTCACCGGCCGCCACACTTCTGGTGTGCGCACCCCACTGAGATGGTGGGTTGCCCAGATACCCAGAATTGATGAAAGGCCATCGAGATAGGCAATGTCCGCGTTAGTCCATGTGCGCGTACTGCGCGTGACGAATCCGAGTGCACCGAAGGCGGTCCCCTGGGCGGTGACCGGTGCGCACACCATGTCTCCGTCACCCACGCGCTCGATCATGGCCTCCCACAGTTGCGGATCGAGGTCCGTGAAGTTGTAACCGGTAACCACCTCGGCCAGGGGCTGCACCACGATCTCACCCTCGATGAATGCTGTGGTCAAGGGCGAGGCTAGATCGATCGGAACCACTGCATACCGATCCATTTCCTCCTCGGAGAATCCGTAGGCGCCCATCGTGTGCAAAGCATCACCGTTCTGAAAGGCGAGATACCCACCGGCAGCATCAAATGGGGCGAGCGGGCCGAGTATGAGGGCTCGCGGAACGGTGGCCGGATGGGGGAAAGCGGCAAGGAATCGCATGAACTGGGGTAGGGCTCGCAACTGGGTCGTATTCGCTGGCATCTCTATCCCCCTCAAGCACCTGGTATCGCTGCCTGAGGCTACTTGGCCGCGGGAAGCAACGCACTAGCGTTGCCCCATGAGCACAGAGAAACTGACTAAGGGAACTATCCGGCGTGCCCCCAAAGTGCTCCTGCATGACCATCTGGATGGGGGATTGCGGCCAGAGACGGTGCTAGAACTCGCTGCTGAGGCCGGGTATGCAGAACTCCCCGCAAGTACTGCCGAAGACTTGGCACGGTGGTTTTCCGAGGCCGCGTATTCCGGCTCACTGGAGCGCTACCTGGAGACCTTCAAGCACACGGTCGGGGTCACTCAAACGGCTCCAGCATTGAGCCGAGTCGCACGGGAGTGCGCTGTGGATCTTGCGGCTGATGGCGTGGTCTATGCGGAGGTCAGATTTGCGCCGGAACTCCACGTCCACGCTGGCTTAAGTTTGCATGAGGTGATTGATTCCGTTCTGGCGGGATTTGCCGAAGGGATGGCAGCGGCGCAGGAAGCCGGTCACTGGATTCGCGTTGGCGTTCTCTTGACTGCCATGCGTACGGCCACGCATTCGCGCGAAATCGCAGAATTGGCTGTTGAGTATCGCGATAAGGGCGTAGTGGGCTTCGATATTGCGGGTGCGGAAGCTGGCTTCCCTCCCACACGGCACTTAGACGCATTCGAATACCTACGCAGAGAAAATGCCCACTTCACCATTCACGCGGGCGAGGCTTTTGGTTTGCCGTCGATTTGGGAGGCCATTCAGTGGTGTGGCGCGGATCGGCTCGGTCATGGCGTGCGCATAGTTGACGACATCAGCATTGATGAAGCCGGTCATGCGGAGCTGGGCAATTTGGCCGCGTACGTTCGGGATCGGCGTATTCCGCTCGAGTTGTGTCCCACATCCAATATTCAAACCGGGGTAGCGCCCACCATCGCCGAGCATCCCATTGGAATGCTGCGCGATCTTGGTTTCCGGGTAACCATCAACACCGATAACCGGCTGATGTCTGGAACATCCATGACCAAGGAAATGGAGCAATGCGTTGAGGCATTTGGTTGGGATCTCGATGACCTTCAATGGCTGACCATCAATGCGATGAAGAGCGCGTTTATTCCCTTTGATCAGCGGCTCGACATCATCAATACGCGCATAAAGCCTGGCTACGCCGCCCTCAAGGCCGAACTCGCAGCCTCAAGGTAATCTGCGCAAATGACCCAGGCCGAGGCCCTCCCCGTGCCCACTGCCGCGGATGCGCGCCACCGCGGCGCATTCATTGAGATGCTGGTGTCTTCCG
Source organism: Actinomycetota bacterium (assembly GCA_046047295.1). GTDB lineage: Bacteria > Actinomycetota > Actinomycetes > S36-B12 > S36-B12 > VGCC01. The sequence goes on from JBJOIE010000126.1 coordinate 2,947, forward strand.
CTATTGGGCTGGTTGCCTCATTCGTACTCTCGGTTGATGCGCTCATCCTGGCTGCAGATCCGAATGCCATCTTCAGTTGCGATATCAACACGAAGATCTCCTGCGGCACAGTGGGAACCTCCTGGCAGGCTAATTTCCTGGGCTTCCCGAATGCCTACCTGGGCCTGATTACCGAACCGATTGTGATCACCTTGGCGGTAGCGGCCCTCGGCGGCGTGAGGTTTCCACGCTGGTTCATGAATACCGCGCAGGTGTTCTACGCAATTGGTTTCCTGTTCGCGTACTGGTTGTTCTATCAGTCTTACTTTTACATCGGCGCGCTATGCCCGTGGTGCTTAACCATCACGGTGACCACCACCTTGGTTTTCGGCTCGATGACACGTGTGAACATCTTGGACGGCAATTTACGTTTTGGGCGGTACACCGAAACCATCCAAGGCCTTGTGCGTTCCTGGGTGGATATCTATATCACGATGGTGATCTTGGTCATCCTCGCCGCGATGGTCTTGGTGCGCTACCTCTAGTTCGAGTTACTTCTTCATTCCAGAACGCTGGGGAAGGAATTTGTCGATTACCCAGTAGATCGCGCCGATAATCATGCCCAGGATGGCTACGCCAATGATGTTGATGATTGCTGAACCCAAGCCGATCTCGGCAACGTTGAGGAATCCATAGGGATATCCATTAATGAAGGCGCCGCGGATGAGCGTGTAGACCGCCCAGATGATGGGGATGATCAGCGCGGTGAAAATCGTGATCGGCCGCAGCTGCTTAC
>JBJOIE010000127.1:0-3129 GCA_046047295.1 Actinomycetota bacterium
AAAAATACCTAATAATAGATAACCCTAACATACTCAACATCATAATTCATATCAACCGAAAATACCAGAGACGGAGAAACTCGAACATCATCGCTATCTGGTTTGAACGTTGCGCCAAGAACGCAGATGCGCTTACCGCGCAACATGCCCCCGAGCAGCTTCGTGGCTAAATCAACGGTATGGGCGCGCCGGCGCATATTGATTTGGTCTACCTCGCGCAGGAAGGTGAGTGCTTCCTCCGCGCCGAGTTCACCGGCGCGTGCCATGAAGGCCCGAATGTCCTTGGGTAGGCAACCGCCACCGAAACCCAGACCTGCAGCTAGGAAGCGATTGCCAATACGCGGGTCATAACCGATCGCTTCAGCAAGCTTCACCACATCCGCTCCGGCGGCTTCACAGACCTCAGCCATCGCATTAATGAAGGAGATCTTGGTGGCCAAGAAGGAGTTGGCCGCCACCTTCACCAATTCGGCGGTGGGGAAATCGGTGACGAGGAGCGGAACGTCCTGGTCCGTGATGGGGCGGTACACCTCACGAAGGATGGTTTCGGTGCGATCGCTGCGCACGCCGATCACCAAGCGATCCGGTTTCAGGGTGTCTGCCACGGCGAAGCCTTCTCGCAGGAACTCCGGGTTCCAAGCAACTTCCACGCCGGTAGGGGCGATCTCGGCCACCTTCTCGGCGAGGGTGGCTGCCGTGCCTACCGGGACGGTGGACTTACCCACGATGACATCGCCAGCGCTCGTGTGGGGTGCGAGCGCTTCCACTGAGCCGAACACTTGGCTCATGTCCGCGGCATAAGCGCCCGCCTGTTGGGGGGTGCCCACGCAGATGAAGTGAACATCGGCGAACTCGCCAGCCTCGGCGAAGGAGGTGGTGAAGCGCAGGCGCCCGGCAGCGATGTTTCGTTCCAGCACCTCATCAAGTCCGGGCTCGTAGAAGGGGACTTTGCCGGAATTGAGCAATTCCACCTTTTCTGGCACCACGTCAACGCCGATGACCTCGAAGCCGAGTTCGGCCATGCACGCAGCGTGAGTGGCGCCGAGATACCCAGTGCCGATTACCGAGAGCCGAAGCTTCTGTGGAGCCGCCATGCGGTCAGCGTAGTCGTGACCGCCGCTCCTACGCCCTACAGTGCTGACCGTGTTTGGTGACCGGGCTCGCGGTGGTCGGCCCCGCGTGAGTGCGGGTGATCACCATCTCAACGTCCGCGCTGCCACTATCGCTGAACTTCGAAGCCGCACTACCGCCATGATCGGGCAGCCCCCCATTGACGGCTGCACTGTTCGCGTGGATTTTTGGCGGCCACCTCAGCGGGGGTGGCTCGGCCATCACGCGCTGCCCGGGGTGGCAGGTATCTCCGTTACCCCGAAGGGTGACGGCTGCGTGCTGGAAATCAACCTGACCAAGCCCATGGATCCTGCTGTGGTGCTCAGTGCCTGCCTCCGCGTGCTGGCCCCGGCGCCCACGGGAGCATCAGGGCCGCAGCTCACCTGGGCACCCGGTGCGGATTCCCATGGCTACCTCGCTGAAAATGTTTTCGACATCAGTACGGCTGAACGTGACGAGTACTTGCAGAACTTCGACGTATTGCTCCGTGGTGGAGGCGTTGGCGAGGTTGAGGCCGGCACGTCTGTGGATGTGCGTAGTTCAGTATGGAATGGCCATGAGGTATTTGTTGATCCACTCGTGCACAGACCAATCGGGCGAAAGCAACTGGGTCACGTCGAATCGGTAAATCCGGTGGTGTCGTCTGTTCGCGATTTGAACCTTCCTGCGGTTCTTGGGGATGCCGACGTGGCTCGAGTAATTTCAGTAGCAGCTATTTCGGATCCGCAAGAATTGACCGCACAGCAACGCGCGCAACTCAATGCTTGCGGCGTGATCACCGACCAACAACTTCCAGCCGCAGACGATTTACTGGCGTGGAATGCCGGTAGCGCTTCAGCTGTTCGTCAGGCGATGCTTTTTCACACTCCGCTAACGGCACTCGATGCGTGGCCGTCGGTGAGCATCATCATGTCCACGCACCGCGCAGACCACCTGGCCCATGCCTTGGCCATGGTGCGCCGTCAGACCTATCCCTACCTCCAACTCATCATCGTGCAACACGGCAGTGTTGAACTTCCTGTGCGTGAACTGCTCGCAGACTGGGATGGCGAGTGGGCTGTCATTGGCTTACCTGATGAACTCACGCTAGGCCACTGCCTCATTGAAGCGAGTGCTCGCGCTGATGGTGACCTGATCACAAAGATGGATGATGACGATTACTACGGCCCGGATCACATCTGGGATCTCGTGCTGGCGCGGATGTACTCGGGGGCGCAGGTAGTGGGCAAGTCACTTGATTACGTGTATCTCGAGGGAAGTGACACCACGGTGTATCGGCCGGTGTACGGGGCCGAGCAGTACGCGAAATTCGTTGCGGGGGGAACGATGCTGATCTCCCGTGGCGATCTAGCAACTGTTGGGGGTTGGCGCCCCGTCCCGCGCTCGGTTGATCGGGCTTTGCTCGATCGAGTCATGCAACACGGTGGGTTGGTGTACCGCACCCATGGGCTCGGTTATACCTATGTGCGCCACGCGATTTCGGCGAATACCTCACGGGTGACCGATGAGCACTTCTTGGGCAGGACGAGGCAGACATTCCCGGGGTTGCTTCAACGATCGGAGTTGGGCACCGATGAGTGAAAGCCCACACACAGCCTGGCCTTCTGTGCACGTGGTGATGCCCGTGGTGAATGAGGAGCGCCACCTCGAGGCTGCGGTGAGGCGCATTCTTGAGCAGGACTACCGCGGTTCGCTCCATGTGACCATGGCGGTTGGCCCGTCCAAGGACCACACTATGGAGGTAGCGCAGCGGCTCGCGGAAGCGGATCCGCACGTGCACGTGGTGGAAAACCCATCGGGGAAAACACCTGCGGGGCTCAACGCGGCAATTGCATCGCGTGCCGCGGACATCGTTGTTCGCGTCGATGGCCACGCAATGATTCCGAATGATTATGTGCGGGTGGGTGTGGAGACCCTGCAGCGCACCGGGGCTGACAATGTGGGCGGTCTGATGGCGGCCGAAGGAGTTTCACCATTCGAACGGGCGGTGGCCCAGGCGATGCGCTCTCGATTCGGGGT
>JBJOIE010000128.1:0-6966 GCA_046047295.1 Actinomycetota bacterium
CATCATTTGGGTAAATCCCCGCAAGGCGGCGATCGGATATCAGCCACTTGCTGCTGGAATGGCAACCGCACTGCCCTATGTCGACACATTCCTCTCCGGCCACAGCGTGGACGCATTGAACGAGGTGATCCAGGCGATCACAGCGGCACGGCAACGCCGCTCATCAGGAGCCCATTCCTTGTCGGCGGCGTAGGCTGGCGAGGTGATCTCCGTTGACGAGTACCGCGAATCCATCCTCAATGGACTAGCACCGTTACTTCCCATCGAGTTGCCGCTGATGGAATGCCATGGTTGCGTGCTGGCGGAGGATGTCACAGCGCCATGGCCGCTGCCGTCCTTCGATAACTCATCGATGGATGGATACGCGGTGATCGCAGCCGATGTGGCAAATGCCAGCAAGGAAAATCCAGTGACCTTGACGGTGATCGATGATGTTCCGGCGGGTTTCCGCGCTACGGAAGTGGTTACTTCTGGCAATTGCATTCGGATCATGACGGGTGCGCCCATGCCCGATGGTGCCGATTGCGTGGTTCCCGTTGAGAACACCGATGGCGGGGTAAGCGAGGTAGTAATCACGCAGGGGTCAGAAGCTGGCGCCTACATCCGGCGCATTGGGGAAGACGTCCTCGTTGGTGATGAAGTAATGCGTGCGGGAACACTCATCTCTGCTCGTCACCTCGCCGTCATCGCGGCCGTAGGACGAGGCACACTCAAGGTGATTCCCAAGCCCCGAGTTGCGGTGATCTCCACCGGATCCGAACTCGTAGAACCGGGAACAAAACTCAATAAAGGCCTGATTAGCGATTCCAACTCGTTCCTACTCGTGGCCGCAGCTACTGAGGCTGGTGCCCAGGCCTATCGCGTGCCACCGGTGCAAGACGATGCGGAGGCGTTCCGCACTGCGGTTTTCGATCAACTGCACCGGGCTGATCTCATCCTGACAAGCGGTGGCGTAAGTATGGGTGCTTATGACACGGTAAAGGAAGTCTTCACCGAACTAGGCACCGTTCAATTCCTCAAAGTAGCGATGCAGCCCGGAATGCCCCAAGGTCACGGCCATGTCGGGGAAGACAAAGTACCGATCATTACCTTGCCGGGTAATCCGGTGAGCTCCTTCATTTCCTTCCAAAACTTCGTGCGGCCCGCGATTGCCCGTTTGCGCGGTCTCGAAGCAGCAGCGAGGCCTACCGTTCGAGTGACCATTGATGCCGCAATGACCTCGCCGTTAAACAAGAGGCAGTTTGCCCGCGGAAAATTCGTGGGTGCGAACGTGGTCACCCCCGTCGGTGCCGGCCAGGGTTCCCATGTGGTGGGTGGACTTGCCGCATCGGATTGCCTGATCGTCATTCCGGAAGGCATTGACAACGTTGCGGCCGGCTCACTTGTCGATGTAGTGGATCTGCGAGGGGATATCCAATGACAGAGGGATTCACCCACCTCGACGCATCAGGTGCAGCGCATATGGTGGATGTTGCGCACAAAGACGTAACCGAGCGAGAGGCCACAGCCCGCGCGCTGGTGACCGTTAGTGCTGACGTAGCCGCAAAGCTGCGCGGTGAAGGAGTACCTAAGGGCGATGCCCTGGCCGTTGCCCGGATTGCCGCTATCTCCGGAACCAAGCGCACCCCTGATCTCATCCCGCTCTGTCATCCCTTGGCGGTTCATGGCGTTGACGTTCATATAGACGTGCGCGATCAATCGGTGGACATCACCGTGACGGTTCGCACCGCAGATCGCACCGGGGTGGAGATGGAAGCCCTCACGGGTGCAGCGGTGGGCGCGTTGGCCCTTATTGACATGGTGAAGGGCCTGGATCGAATGGCTGCCATTGACCGGGTGGAACTTCTCGAGAAGAAGGGCGGCCGGTCGGGGCATTGGGTGCGCCCATGACCTATCGAGCACTCGTTCTTACGGTTTCCACGCGCGCGGCTGCAGGAATCTGGGAAGACACGTCCGGTCCGATTCTCGTGAATGGTCTTACCGAACTCGGTTTGGACGTGGTTGGTCCGCAGGTGGTACCCGATGGTGATGAAGTTGCCGAGGCGCTGCGCGGTGCGGCGGACGCTGGCTTCGACCTGGTGCTGACTACAGGTGGTACCGGTCACACCCCGCGGGATCTCACTCCGGAAATGACTCGCCAGGTGATCGACCGTGAATCACCTGGCCTGGCTGAAGCCGTGCGCGCCTACGGAGTTGCCCATGGGGTGCCTAGCGCCGTGCTATCACGGGGAGTTGCTGGGATTGCAGGAGCTTGTCTCATCGTGAATTTGCCTGGTTCACCCGGTGGTTGTCGGGACGGGATTGCGGCGATCGGGCCGGTGCTCCACCATGTACTCGACCAAATCCACGGAGGCGACCACACCCGATCCTGACCTGTTCACCGGTAGTTCACTTTTAGTTCCACCGATGGCCACTGGAAAGGGACATGTGTGCTACCCAAGGCCGATTAGGTACGGACATGGCGCAAACCGAGGTCATGCGCGACCTCCATTCCGCGGCCACCTCTCACCGTGGTGATCGTGTCTTCAATCGGATTGTGACCTCCCTCGCTTTCACCGCCCTCATCGTCTTGGCCGGCATCACCGTCTTCTTGGGCGCTCAGACAATCCCCGTCATCCAGCAGGTGGGCTGGGGCTTCTTGACCACCACGGCGTGGGATCTTGCTGTTGTTCCACCGGATGCTGGCATCTTCGGCATGCTCTACGGATCGGTGCTGCTCGCCGTTATCGGCCTCGTGGTTGCAGTCCCTGCGGCCTTGCTGCTCGCGGTCTTCATGGTTTTCATTGCCCCACCCGGGGTCAACAAGGTGCTCACCAACGTGGTCGATCTGATGGCCGCTATTCCTTCGGTGATCATCGGTCTGTGGGCCTTCTATGTTTTGAATCCGGTGGCCGAGGAATGGGAGAAATTACTGAACCAGTACCTCGGCTGGATCCCGATTTTCGAAAACACATCGGGGAACTTTCTTGGTACACCATTTATCGCTGGCTTTGTCTTGGCAATCATGATGATCCCGATCATCACTGCTGTTTCACGCGAGGTTCTGGCGCGAACGCCACCGGAACTCATCAACGCATCGGAATCCCTTGGCGGTTCACTCTGGGCAATGTTGCGCTACGTTGCCTTGCCATACGGCCGCGGTGGAATCGTTGGTGGAATCATGCTAGGCCTTGGGCGTGCTCTGGGTGAGACCATCGCGATCTTCTTCGTCTTGAAACTCGTGTTTGACACCAACTGGTACAAGATCATTGAGTCCGGCGGTGGATCTGTGGCCTCACTCATCGTTTCCAAATTTGGTGAAGCCGATGCCGGTTTGCCCACGCAGCTGCTCCTCGCCGCAGGCTTCTTCCTCTTCGTGATCACGCTGATCGTTAACGTGATCGCCAACCTCATCGTCTCACGAACAGGAAGGCTCCAGCGATGAGCACGATCGTCTTTGAGAGCGAGCGGATAAGTGAGTGGCAAAAGCAGAGTCCGCAGCGGCCATGGCGTAAGCGCCCTCCAGTCTTCACCTGGAGCGTTGCCCTTGCGGTGATCATCCCCGCAGTGATCTCCGCATTCTTCCTCTTCGCCACCGAGGTTCCGGATCCGATCGTGATGATCGTGATCTACCTGCCCTTGCAGTTGATCGCTGCAGCCATCGCAGCCTTGGTGTCCAAAGGCAAGCATGGAATGGCGGATTCAGCCATTTATGTGCTTTCGATCGGCGGGAGTATTTTTGCCCTTGTCATTTTGATCTCCCTGATCGTCACCCTCTTCATCAATGGCATCAAGGCATTCAGTGCGTCGTTCCTCTTCCAGAACAACTTCTACATCAGCCCCAGCACGCCGTTGGAATACGGCGGCGTGGGTCACGCGATCATCGGCACCCTCATCATCGTTTTCATCTCGATGATCTTCGCCATTCCTATTGGTGTTGCTACGGCGATTTATGTCACCGAAGTGCGCGGCAAGGCTGTCCCCTACGTGCGCTTCTTCGTTCAGGCGATGTCCGGCGTGCCCAGCGTGGTCGCCGGCTTGTTCATCCTGACGGTGCTCATCCTCACCGGAGCGATGGGTGCCAGTGCCTTCGCTGGCGGTTTGGCATATGCGATCTTGATGCTTCCCACGGTTGCCCGTACGGCCGAGGAAGTACTCCGCCTGATTCCAGAAGATTTGCGCACGGGTGCATTGGCCCTCGGATCCACGCGAGCGCGGACCGTGCTCCAGGTGGTTATTCCGGCCGCAAAGACGGGCATCGTCACCGCAATCGTGCTGGGTATGGCACGCGTGGTAGGTGAAACCGCACCCCTGCTCCTGGTTACAGGCTCGAGCGATGCCACGGTGGTCAATCCATTCAACTCTCCGATCGCGGCCCTGCCCACCTACATCTTCACAAACGTGGCCCAGCCGTATCCCGACGCTGTTACCCGGGCATGGGGTGCCGCGTTAGTCTTGATCATCCTGGTCGCAATTCTGTTCATCATTGCCCGCATCTTGGGCCGAGGAAAGGTTAAGTAGGAGTCAATATGTCTACAGCAGAATTCGAGCAGAGCGTCGCAGATCTTGAAGAGCAGGTTGCTTCGCCGAGTTCCTCGACTCCGGTGGAACTGGATGCAAGAGATGTGTCCGTATGGTTTGGCAAGCGCAAGGTCCTCGAGGGCGTGAACATTGCATTCCCCAAGAAGACCGTCACAGCCCTGATTGGCCCTTCGGGTTGCGGCAAGTCAACCTTCATTCGCACACTCAACAGGTTGCATGAGCTCATTCCCGGTGCGGCTCTGGCCGGTGAGGTGCTATACGAGGGCAAGGACATCTACTCCTCCGATGTTGATCCCACGCAGATTCGCTTGAAGATCGGCATGGTGTTTCAGAAGCCCAATCCGTTCCCGAGTATGACAATCCGCGGCAACGTCCTTTCTGGTTTGAAGCTCTCGGGCACGAAGCGCAGTAATCACGATGACATCGTTGAAGAGACACTCACTGCTGCGGGTCTATGGAATGAGGTGAAAGATCGTCTGGGCGCAACCGCGGGTGAGTTGTCCGGTGGCCAGGCGCAGCGCCTCGTCATCGCCCGGGCGCTGGCGGTGCAGCCGCATGTGTTGCTCATGGACGAGCCCTGTTCGGCACTGGATCCTGCGTCGACTTTGAAGATTGAAGAGACCATCCGTGAGCTCTCGAAGGACATCACGATCATTATCGTGACCCACAACATGCAGCAGGCCGTTCGAGTTTCGGATTACACGGCGTTCTTCCTCGCGGCGGAGAACGAGCCCGGGCACGTTGTTGAGCAGGGCTCAACAACGGACATCTTCGGTAACCCGAAGGACCAACGCACGCTGGACTACGTTAACGGCCGATTCGGATAGGCATTGGTTAACCAACCGTTCACGCGTACACGGATTGTTCACCTAGCCGAAAGACCAGCGACATAATTCGGACCCCCGAAGGTTAACCACGGTCCTTATGTTCGTGGAGTTAGTCAGTAACCAAAACAAAGGAGTCCCACGTGCGTCGCACAATCGCGATCCTCGCTGGTACCGCCCTCGCTGCCTCCACCGTGGCGCTGGCTGTTCCGGCACAAGCAGCCGAAACCATCCCTGGTGGTGGTGCCTCGTTCCCGCAGCCATTTCTCCAGGCTTGCCTGAGCGATTTCAATGCTTCTCAGAACAACTTCACCATCTCGTACCAGTCCACCGGTTCGGGAACAGGCAAGAAGAACTTCACCAGCGGTCAGTTCATCTTCGCCCAGTCCGATAGCAAGTACTCCGGTGGCGAGCCCACATTTGATTGGGAGTACATCCCCAACATCGGTGGTGCGGTGGCCTTCCCGATCAACCTGACCAATGCCAAGACCAAGAAGTCGCTGGGTTCATCCATCCAGTTGACGCAGAAGACCCTTGCCAAGATCATGGGCGGTCAGATCACCAAGTGGCGTGACAAGGAGATCCTGAAGGAAAACCCGCGTATCGCCGCAGCAATTCCGGACCAGAACATTACGGTGGTGTACCGCAGTGATGCTTCAGGCACCTCGAACAACACCCTGCAGTACCTGAACGCATGGACACCAACGATTTTCGCCAAGGTGCAGGACGATTTCGGCACCGCCTTCCCCGGTGGTAACCCGATCTCCAACTCGCTGTCCGGTAAGGGCAACCCCGGCGTGCTCTCCTCAGTTGTTGCTACCCCGGGTGCGATCGGCTACGTGGACTTCGGCGATGCCAAGGGTTACCCCTCGGCACGTATCCAGAACGCTATGGGTGAGTTCGTTGCACCGTCCTCCGCAGCAGCCGCAAAGGCTCTCGGTGCGCAGACCAACATCGATTCCAAGGGTCTGATCAGCCTTAACTACAACGTCAAGGTGAAGGGCGCCTACCCGGTAGCGATCTTCTCCTACGGCCTGGCCCGCACCGATGGCAAGGGACCGAATGGCCTCGGAGTGCGTCAATTCCAGGACTACGTTCTCGCTAAGTGCGGACCTTCCAAGGCCGCGAGCCTTGGCTACGTGCCGGTTGCCGGCAAGGTTCTCGCCAAGGCCCGCGAGCTGGTCCAGAACATCAAGTAAATAGCACGAACCGTTAAGTAAGAACTTACGAAAGGTAGGGGCGATGCCTCGGTTGGCACTTCGGAACCGAGGCATCGCCCTCGCCGCATCTCTAGCGACTCTTCCGCTCCTTCTCTCCGCATGCACCCCACCCATGCCACCGGACGTGCTCGCCGCGGTTGCTGAAGCTCAAATCAACTGTGAAAGCGGCAATGTTTCGGTGGCAGTTCCAGAGGAATTTGCCGGCAGCATGGACGCAGTCGGAGCGGCACTTTCGGGCGTCTGCCCGGAGCAGACGGTCACCGAGGTTCCCGTCGGTGAGGCTGCGCCCGTGTACATCACCAGTGGCACGCCGTCCCAGGATGAGGTTGCCGCATTCACGGCTAGCCAATGCTCCGCTGGCAACACGATTGTGATTCCGGCCTTCGGCTACCAGGTCACCG
>JBJOIE010000129.1:0-2625 GCA_046047295.1 Actinomycetota bacterium
GCCGCACTCCTACATGATCTTTCCCCCGCTCGTCGCGCCGAAGTGGCGCGGCAACTCGATGATGATCGACTTGCAGACGTGCTCGAGGAGATGTCTGAAGACGATCAGGTCGAGATCATGCAAACTCTGGAAGCAGAACGCGCAGCAGACGTTCTCGAGGAAATGGATCCCGGCGATGCAGCGGACCTGCTCTCGGAACTTCCACCAGCAACAGCGGAGTTACTCCTCGGTGAAATGGAGCCCGATGAGGCCGAGGACCTGCGCCGCCTTTTGAGCTATGACGATTTCTCCGCTGGCGGCATGATGACCAGTGAACCGGTGATTGTTCGTCCGGATGCCACCGTGGCCGATGCCCTCGCTGAGATTCGTAATCCCGATATCTCGCCCGCGCTCGCGGCCCAGGTGTTTGTCTGTCGGCAACCCACCGAGACGCCCACCGGGAAATTCCTGGGTACCTGTCATTTTCAGCGCTTGCTTAGGGAGCCACCTGCCACGTTGGTTTCGGCGATTGTGGATACCAGCCTTGAGCCGATGACACCAAATACCCCGCTCAGCCACGTCACTCGGGCATTCGCGGCATACAACATTGTTTCCCTACCGGTGGTGGACGAGGATGGCCGTCTGCTCGGTGCCGTCACCGTGGATGATGTGGTTGACCACATGCTCCCCGCAGACTGGCGTGAGCGCACCGGCGACGAGGATGGGGTGATGCCTCGTGGCAACTGAGCGCTACCGCCTCGATCAGCCGCTTGATCGCTCGCTCAGCATGCGGCCAAGCGTTGACTCAGAACGCTTTGGACGACTCTCCGAGCGAGTGGCTCGCTACATCGGCTCCTGGGCTTTCATCGCCTGGATGACCTTGGTCATCATCATCTGGGTGAGTTTCAACATCTTTGCCCCGCAGTACATGCGAGCAGACGAGTACCCGTTCATCTTTCTCACACTGCTGTTGAGCTTGCAGGCTTCTTATGCCGCACCCCTGATCTTGCTCGCCCAGAATCGCCAGACAGATCGAGATCGTGTGCAGTATCTCGAGGATCGGCAACGCAATGAGCGCATCCTGGCTGATTCGGATTACCTCGCTCGAGAGATTGCGGCGCTGCGCAGCCTGCTCGGGGAACTCGCCACTCGCGATTACATCCGTTCGGAGTTACGTGATTCACTCGAAGATATCGCCCAGCGCATCGCCGCACTTGAAGCCGAAACAACACCACGTGCTGAGGATGCAAGCGAGCACTAGCATCCTCGGGTGAGCCAACCCGATCTTGAGGCAGTGAACGCTGCCCTCGCAACCGTCAATGATCCTGAGATCAATCGACCCATCACCGAAATCGGGATGCTGAAAAGTGTTGACCTTCGAAAAGACGGCAGGGTTGAGGTAGGTGTCTACCTGACGGTTTCCGGTTGCCCGATGCGTGACACGATTCAAGATCGCGTGATCACTGCAGTCATGCAGGTGCCAGGTGTTACCCGGGTAGACGTTCACCTGGACGTGATGAATGATGAACAGCGCGCCGCTCTCAAGGAGAAACTACGAGGCGGAGCGAAGGAAAATCCGTTCGCACGTGCCGGTAACAAGACACGTATCCTCGCTATCGCATCTGGCAAGGGTGGGGTGGGAAAGTCATCGGTTACGGCGAGCCTGGCCGCCCTACTTGCCGAGCGCGGCTTCTCCGTGGGGCTACTCGATGCGGATGTGTACGGCCACTCCATTCCGCGCATTCTGAATATCAGTCACCCGCCCACGATGGTGGAAGGCCTGCTGATGCCGCCCCAGGGCTATGGCGTGCGCGTTATTTCCATGCTGTCCTTCAAACCCGGCGGAATTGAGACTCCGGTGGCCTTCCGCGGGCCCATGCTGCACCGGGCTCTGGAACAGTTCCTGACAGACGTGTGGTGGGGAGATCTGGATTTCTTGCTACTCGATCTACCTCCCGGCACCGGTGACATCGCGATCTCAACGGCTCAACTGCTGCCGCAATCCGAACTGGTGATCGTCACCACGCCACAGGTGGGGGCGGCTGACGTAGCGGTGCGCGCGGGAACACTGGCCGCACAAACCCACCAGAAGGTGGCCGGCGTTATTGAAAATATGAGTGGCTTTCCATGCCCGCACTGCGGTGAGCCCGTGGACCTCTTCGGAATGGGCGGTGGTGACGTGGTGGCTAGCCAACTGTCCAAGGTGATGGGAACAGACGTTCCCGTCCTGGGACGCATCCCCTTTGATCCGCGCCTGCGTGAAGGCGGTGACACCGGGCGCCCGCTGGTCTTGGAAGACCCGAACACACCAGCAAGCCAGGCGCTGCGGGCAATTGCTGATTCCCTGGCCATTCGTCCTACCAGCATCGTTGGCATGGACCTCGGGATTTCCCCGAACTAACTTGGTTAACCCAAGTCGGGATCAAATTTGGCCGGTGCGGCTCCCGAACCCGGGTTCTTTGCCGATGGCTGGGATCCGTTCGCACCTGATTCATCCAGCAATCCGGTGGCCCACCGCTTCGGGTGAAGATCACGAAGATCCTTCACCGCATTCACCGTGTCTTTGAGCCCCGTATCGTCGAGGTTGATACCGGCGGAATCGGCGAGGTCGGATTTCGCTGACGCGGCCATCTGCCGGATCTGACG
>JBJOIE010000130.1:0-4238 GCA_046047295.1 Actinomycetota bacterium
AGTTCGACGACGGGATTTACTACCTTGATCTTCGCCATAACAGTCCTCACAGATCCTTGACGTCGGCCTGCTTGGCCTTCACGGCTTCATATGCCTGCTCGAGTAGCGCCTTTTCATCAGCAGTGAGTGGGGTTTCCACCACGGCCTTGATACCTTCCTTGCCGATCCTGGCTTCCACACCGAGATACGCACCGGACAGTCCGTACTCGCCATCCACCCATGCGCATACCGGCATCACCTTGCCGGAATCCTCGTGCACGGCGCGTGCCATGCGCGCGGCAGCGGCCGAGGGTGCGTAATAGGCGGAACCCGTTTTGAGTAAGCCCACAATTTCGGCACCACCATTGCGGGTGCGCTCCACAAGCTCATCGATCTTCTCGGCGGAAACGAGCTCACCGAGTGGCTTGCCGTCGACTGTGCAGACGGATGCAACGGGAACCATGGTGTCGCCATGTGAGCCGAGGGTGAGCGTGTTCACCGAGGCGACGGGCACGCCGAGTTCCTCAGCCACGAAGTGCGTGAAACGCGCGGTATCGAGCATGCCCGCTTGGCCGATCACGCGGTGGTGCGGGAAGCCGGTGACGATCTGGGCGAGTGCGGTCATCTCATCAAGCGGATTCGCCACATTGATGACCACTGATTCGGGAGCGAACTTCTTCACGTTCTCGGCCACCTGGCGCATGATCTTGGCGTTGGTCTCGATCAGATCCATTCGGCTCATGCCTGGCTTGCGCGGCAGTCCTGCGGTGATCACCACGATCTCCGAACCCGCAATAGCTTCATACCCCTCACCATTGGGGCCGGTGGTCTGACCCACCAACTTGGTTTCGAAGCCCTCAACCCAACGTGACTGGTTCATGTCAAGGGCGAGGCCCTCAGCCTTGCCATCCACGACGTCAGTGAGCACCACCGTTTCGAAGATGTCGTATTCCGCCAACCGCAATGCGGTGGTGGATCCATAGAAGCCTGCTCCGATGACGGAGACCTTGCCGCTGCGTGCCATATATATGTGCCTTCCGGGCTGGTACGGAGTCGGGGAAGATATCTTGACGTCAAGATACCCGTTCTCAATGCGCCTTTCCCGCTCGGGTTGACCAGCGTGCGCTACGTCACACCACTCACTGCCGTGCACTTGTACCCTGCGTTCAATGGATACCTCAGCCGCCGTCAGCTTCGCCGATCTCGCCGCAGCCCGAGACGCACTTGCGAGTACGGGCTACCTAGTTGACGACGAGCTAGCCATGACGGTCTTCTTAGCTGCTCGCCTAGGCAAGCCCGTGCTGCTCGAAGGACCGGCGGGAACGGGAAAGACCGAGCTGGCAAAGGCGGTTGCCCAGGCGTCCGGCGCACGCCTGATTCGGTTGCAGTGCTACGAGGGGCTTGATGAAGCCCGCGCGCTCTACGAGTGGAACTACCGCAAGCAGTTGTTACGTATCCAGGCGAGCGGTGATTCCGAGGGCGATTGGGATGCGCTTCACGATGACATCTTTAGCGAGGAATTCCTGCTCTCCCGACCGCTGCTTACCGCAATTCGCGCGGACGCACCAGTAGTGCTCCTGATCGACGAGACGGACAAGGCCGATGTTGAAGTCGAGGGCCTACTGCTTGAAGTACTCAGTGATTTCCAAGTCACCATCCCAGAACTTGGCACGGTTACAGCCACGCAGCATCCGTTCGTGGTGCTCACATCCAATGCCACCCGAGAGCTTTCCGAGGCACTCAAGCGCAGGTGCCTCTACGCCTACGTTGACTACCCACATGCAGAGCGTGAGGTTCGCATCGTGCTCAGCCGCGTTCCAGAGGCTTCGCAAAACCTTGCAGAATCTGTGGTTCGCGCAGTCCGGGCGATGCGCACAGCCGAACTCCGTAAACCGCCGAGCGTTGCGGAAACCATCGATTGGGCCCAGGCGCTCATTGCTCTAGGTATCGAGGAACTCACCGCAGAGGAAATCAATGCAACCCTGGGCGTGGTCCTGAAACATCACAGCGATCACGATAAAGCGCGTCAGGTGCTCGGGATCACCAAGAACTAAACAATCTCCAGCACAGCATTCATCAGATCTCTGATGGTAGAAACCTCGAAGACTGCCGTGCAGTGATTTGCGTACTCCAACGCCCGTGAATCCTGCTTACCCCATTCGTTCATAGGTTCTGGATTGAGCCAGTACAGGCGCCGTGCGCGATGGTCAAGCTCTGCGATTTGCGCTATCGCGGAGGCACGATCATGTGAACGTGCGTCCCCGGCAATGATGATGGAAGTTTTCGCGGTTACTGAATCACCCCACGTATCGATGAACGTACTCAACGCACGTTGATAATCGCTGCGGCCATCGTGGGCAACCAAGCCCTTGCGGGCGAGCAAATGGTGTGGATCAAGAACTCCCGGGCTATTTTGCAAAAGTTCGGTGATCTCGACAATGCCATCAATGAATACGAAGGACCGAACCCGGCGAAACTCCTGGTGCACCGCGTGCAGCATCGTCAAGGTGAATGGTGCGAATTCCGCCGTTGAGCCGGACACATCGCATAACACAATCAAGTCAGGTTTAGTGGGTCGCTTGCGTCTCAAGACTGGATTTACCGGAACACCACCAGTTTGCATCGATGCACGAATGGTGCGACGCATATCGAGACCCGAAGTCCCTCTGCGCCGCCGATTGCTCAATCGCGTGGCAAGTTTCCGAGCGAGAGGTCGCATCGCCTGCCGCATCGCAGCAAGTTCATCCGGGCCAGCGCGCAGCAACGGGCGGTCCTCCGGATCCTCCATTTGTTGAGTTGCATCGCGCCCGGTCATCTCGCGAATGCGGCCCGAGGCGAGGTCCGCCAACCGGCGTTTCATTTGCTCAACCGCAAGAGAGGCCTCAGCGGAGCTCACGCCCTTATCAAGATCGGTCTCGCGATCCGCTGATTCCAGATAGCGCTTGTAGATATCTGGCACATTGAGTCGACGCAGTGTTCGCTGAACATGATGACCGGCGCTGCGACCGTCACGCGCGTCACCGGCGAAGCGCTCCAAGGCCTCGTCCAGTGCTTCATCGATGGCGATGTCATCACCAGATTGCAGGGCCTCCAAGACGCCATCTACCGTTGCCTGATCGGAGGCGCCAGGCGCGGAGGTTTCTTGATTTCGCTGCAGACGCAATCGGGGGAAGGTTGATTCGAATACCCGGGTGAAGAGCACTTCGTGGCTGTCGTCTTTGACCAGGGTGACATGCAATGCATGACGGACATGTGAGCGCTCACGCACGTCTACTTCGGCAAGGGCGCGGATGGCGTCCAACGTCTCCCCCGTGGAAACCGCAAGTCCGCGTTGACGCAGTCCATTCACCATCTGGAGCACCAAGCCGACCACGCCGGCTGTAGCCGGCAATACGGGCGCCAAGCGCTGTTGTTGCCTGGACATGACCACGGCTTGACCATACAGTCGGCCACGGCTGACTCTTGTACGTTCAGTGCCGACCAGGAGAGAAATGACTGAGAATCTGCTTGACCTCGCTCTCATGCTTCGCGCTGACCAAGAGCTACCTGCGCTGAAGTATCGGACGATGTTGGCATCGCGCCTGGGCTATTTGGCCGTGCACATCCCGCATTCGGCGGAACACCCGATCGCCTCGGAATCCATCGATGAGCTCGTTGATGCGGCCGGGACGATGATGGTGGTGCTTGATGAAGGTACCGATTCCGTTGGAGTGGTTCGCCGCTTCGATCTCGATGCGGTTCGGCGCGCGCGCGCAGAACTCGACTCCCTGGATGACGCTCGCCCCCTCATAGTGGCGGTACCCATTTCGATTGGCCGGACTTTGAATGAAGCCGTGGCTCGCGCCGACCGGGAACCACTGTTCACCGGTGATGCCCACCCTCAGAATTCCGGCATTTTCGGCACCTTTGAACAGGCTCAGCAACAGGTGCTCGACCTGGCCCAAGCGGGTGCAGAAGTCCTGCTTGTAACCGTGCCCGAAGAGGAAGACATCGCCGATGTCCTTGCGCAAGTGAAGGCCCTCGTGGTGGGCGCTACACCCGCACTGTTCCATCGGTCAGGCGCTTAGCCCGGACGTCCTGCCAGGTCCAGTTCGATTTCACTCGCGCAACGTTGTAGTGCGGGCAGGAATCTGCCTTCAAGCTCATCCAGCGACACTCGCGAAGCGTGGGCGGAGGAATTTATCGCGGCTACCGTGTTTCCGTTGGCTGCGCGGATGGGCACGGCCACCGATCGAACACCCGCCTCCAACTCCTGGTCG
>JBJOIE010000131.1:0-6197 GCA_046047295.1 Actinomycetota bacterium
AGCCAGGCTTGCCCGTAGTGATCGGGATGGTGTTGATCAACTCCCCTGCTCGAAAAACTTCCATGGTGTGGGTGTCTGCATCCACCACGCTGACAACAGAGGGCCGGAAGGTGAAGGCGGCCTCAGTGTTCTCGCGCCCAAAAACTCCAGACTGGGCTTCCACGCCGGCAAGGTTGGCCCGGACGACCACCGGCATGTCTCCCGGCCACAAATCCTGGGGGCGAAACTCAACGGTGCGATCGTCTTTCCACGCCCAGGCTCCGTAGACGGGTGTGGGAGTTTCAACCTCGAGTGCGGCCTCCACCGCTGCCCTATCCGTGACCTTCTTCGTGAAATTCACGGTAATGGGCATGCCCACTCCAACGCTTTCTCCGGCAGTGGGCGTGATCTCCGCTCGGAAGAATTTGCTCGGCTCCACCGTGGTGAATTCCATATCTTGGGAGGTTGACCGCCCTTGATAGTCGATAGCCGTGGCGGTTATTTCATAGTCCGAGCCGTATTCCAGTGGTGATCCAGCCCAGATCCAACTAGAGCCATCTTCGGCGAGGATCCCTTGAACACTGCCACCAGGCCCACGTAGCTCAACGTTGGTGAGCACTCCATCGCGAACGTCTACCGAAATAGGTTTCGTTGGATTGTGTGGTGTGCTGTCTAACCGCGGTAAGGCAATCTCGGCCAGGGAATCGGGTCCTTGCGGTGCAACACTGAGCGTCATCGTGGGTGTGCAGCCGGCGAGGGCCACGGTTGCGGTGGCGAGGAGCACCGTTGGAGCCTTGAACATCACCAGCAGGATACGTTGACTCACGCGCGAAGGTGGGGTGACGGGGCCTTTAGTGGGCGAATTCCCCGCGGTAGTACTCGAAGAGCCATCCCACCAGGCCGATCAGCAGCAGGAAGACACCCAGCACGATCAGCCATACGGCAAAGATCAAGCCGAGGACCACCACGGATGCCGCGGAGGCAACTACGAGCGGCCACCAGGAGTGCGGGCTGAAGAAGCCGTATTCCGGATCCGCCTCATCAATATTCGCGTCCAGGCGATCCTCGGGGCGAGGGTAAACACGCTTGCTCGTGTACCAGACGTAGAAGGCCACCAGGAATGCCAGCGCACCCGTCAGCGCTAGAGCCGTGGTGCCAACCTCATCCCTACTCAAGTACCAGTAGATGCCGGCAACGATTGAGTAGAAAACGAAGCCGAGAGCAAAGAGGAAGGCTTCGATCTTCACTGGGTACCCCCGGAGATCGGTGCAGCGGGTTTAGCCACATGCTCCGCCAATTCTGGATGGTGCAGATCAAATGCGGGGCGGTCCGAGCGGATACGCGGCAAGGAGGTGAAGTTGTGCCGCGGCGGCGGGCAGCTGGTGGCCCATTCCAGGGATGCACCCCAACCCCACGGATCATCAACGGTGACCTTGGGTGCGTTCTTCGTGGTGGTGTAGACGTTCCAGAAGAAGAACAAGCTTGAAACCGCCAGGATCGCCGCACCCACGGTGGAGATGTGGTTGAGCAGGGCGAAATCATCTGATGGCAGGTAATCCCCATAACGGCGGGGCATGCCCTGCACGCCCAGCCAGTGCTGCACCAGGAAGGTGACCTGGAAACCAATGAACACGAGCCAGAAGTGAATCTTGCCGAGGCGCTCGTTGAGCATCTTGCCCGTCATCTTCGGCCACCAGAAGTACAGGCCAGCGAAGAACATGAACACCACAGTGCCGAAGACCGTGTAGTGGAAGTGAGCCACCACGAAGTAGGAATCGGAAACGTGGAAGTCCAATGGCGGGGCAGACAGGATGATGCCGGTGAGGCCACCAAAGAGGAAGGTGACCAGGAAGCCGATCGTCCAGAGCATGGGGGTGTCGAAGGATATGGAGCCCTTCCACATGGTGCCGATCCAGTTGAAGAACTTCACGCCCGTGGGCACCGCAATCAACATCGTCATAAACGCGAAGAAGGGCAGATAGACCGAGCCAGTCACGTACATGTGGTGTGCCCACACGGCCACCGACAATGCACCAATAGCCATGGTGGCGAAGACCAGGCCCTTGTAACCGAAGATGGGCTTACGTGAGAAGACCGGGATGATCTCGCTAGCGATTCCGAAGAAGGGCAAGGCGATGATGTAGACCTCAGGGTGCCCGAAGAACCAGAAGAGGTGCTGCCACAGGATGGCACCGCCATTTTCAGGGGCAAAGACCAACGCGCCATATTGGCGATCAATGAAGGCCATGGCCAGAGCTGCGGCCAGCACCGGGAACGCGATGAGCACCAGGACGCTCGTGATGAGGATGGTCCAGGTGAAGATGGGCATCCGGAACATGGTCATACCTGGAGCGCGCATGGTGAAGATCGTGGTGATGAAGTTGACGGAACCCAGGATGGTGCCCAGACCACCCATGGCCAAGCCGAGAAGCCACAGATCTGCGCCCACCTCAGGTGAGTTGACGGCGTTGCTCAGCGGCGCATAAGCGAACCAGCCGAATGCCGCTGCACCCCCCGGCGTGAAGAAACCGAGCGCGACGATGATCCCACCAAAGAGGAAGAGCCAGTAGCCGAACATGTTCAGACGTGGGAACGCCACGTCTGGTGCGCCAATTTGCAGGGGTGTGATGACGTTGCCGAAGCCCACGAAAAGTGGCGTGGCGAATAGGAACAGCATGATCGTGCCGTGCATGGTGAACAGTTGGTTGTATTGCTCCAGGGAGACCACCTGCAGACCAGGCACCGCGAGCTCCGCGCGGATGACAAGAGCCATCGCGCCGGCGATGAAGAACCAGATCGCAGACGTGATCAGGTACATGTAGCCGATGGTCTTGTGATCCGTGGAGGTGATCCACGACACGATGATCTTGCCCAGCGGCTTCTTGGGCTTGGGAGACGGTGATGGCGACGCGGTGGGGGTTACCGGGTCATTGAGAATCGTCATAGTCGCCTCTCATCAGGACGCTGGCCTTCAGTGCTCGTATTACCGCTATCAAATAATCCGGTTTGGCCCTTGGCGCGCAGACCCTCGACGTAGGTGTCAAACTCGTCCCGCTCCACAACCTTCACCTGGAAGAGCATGCGCGCGTGGTCAACTCCGCAGAGTTCCGCACACTTGCCCGCATATGTGCCCACCTTGTCTGGGGTGAGTTCGAATGCGTTGGTCTTACCGGGAATCACGTCCATCTTGAATAGGAAGGACGGTACCCAGAACGAATGGATCACATCAGGTGAAGTGAGTTCGAAGCGAACCTTTTCATCCACTGGGAGCACGAGGGTAGGAATGTTGTTTTCTGCGCCTTCACCGATGGGCATTCCCACATCCCACACACCTTCATCGAGATAGTTAAAGGCCCAGGACCAACGGAAGCCCACCACGTTGACCGTCTGCTTCTGATCGTTATCCAAGGTCAGGATCTCGCTTTGATCCTTGGCCGTGAACCAGAAGAGTCCGAGGATCATGATCAGCGGAACGATGGTGTAAAGAATTTCAATCGGGATGTTGTACTTGGTCTGCTCAGGAACTTCGTCACGGTGCTTACGGCGATAGGCGAATATCGCCCACAGCATGAGTGCCCAGGTCACGATGCCCACACCCCATGCTGCGATCCACGCCCCGTCCCAGAGGTTCTTGATGATCGGGGCTTCCTGGGTGGCAGGTTCTGGAAGGTCGAAGAAGAAGGCTTCATTGGCAGTGCAGCCGGAGGTGAGCAGCACAAGGCCCACAACACCGATCGCGAGGCCTACCTTGAGGTACGCGGGTCGACGCTTGCTCATGATGAGGTTCGAGGCCCTTCCTGCCAGGTTCTTGCCGAAATGAATCTCGGCGCGACGAATCCCGCCGAGGTTATGGTTGGCAGACTAGCGCACAGTCCTCCGTTAATTCCCCCTGGCCCGTGAGGGAAATTCCACATGTTCGAGACGTCACACCCCTCCCCGGTATTGGGATATGAACCCCCTGCCGGCTACCTGGACGCTGTGGGTGGGATGCCGCTACCCAGGGCCGCTCGGGAGGCCCTCGACGCAGGCCTGGATCGTGCCTGGGCTGATCCCGCGCGGCTGCACCACTTCGGTCGATTTTCCGGCGCGGTGCTTGATCAGGCCAGTGCGGGGATCCGGGAAATCCTCGGTGCTCCCGATGCTCGGATCTATTGGGGGGCAAGTGCCGCTGAGGTGATCACGATGGTCATCACCTCGTTAGCGGCCGAACGGGTCGCGGCAGGCGCAACGCCCGCCATCGTGGTCAGCGCTGTCGAAACCTTTGCGGTTCTGGGGGCCACCGAGCGAAGTGGCATGGCAGTCATCCCTGTGGGCGTGGATGGGTTCGGAGAGGTTGACGCCCAGGCATTCGGCCAAACGGTCCACCAGGGGGCCGCGGTGGCCTGCCTGCAGGCAGCGAACTCCGAGGTGGGAACTCTGCAGCCCCTTGCCGCCGTGCACGCTGCGTGCGGACGGGCAGGCACCCCACTCGTGGTGGACGCATCGGCAGGCATGGGCCTGGCATGGCCCGATGCCTGGGACCTACTCGTGGCCGCTGGGCGGGATTGGGGGGCACCCGCGGGAGCCGCGTTTGTGGCCGTTCGCCCGGAAGTCCGTTGGTCACCACCCCTGGCCCCGGATCGAGGATGGCTCGGCGGCTTCCCGAACGTGCCCGCCGCGGCCGCGGCCGCACACTCCCTGGAACAACTGGCAGGTCACGCAGCCGAGGAGGGCTCCCGCTTATTCGCGCTGAGCGAGGCGCTTCGAATATTCCTGGCTGACATTCCTTCGGTGCAGGTACTCGGTGCACCAGAGAAGCGTCTGCCCCACATAGTCACCGCGCTTATTCACGGTGCCAGCGGCGAGGAGATGGTCCACGCACTCGGCGCCCGCGGCGTCGCCGTGGCGAGTGGATCCGCCTGCACAGCCGACACCTCGCAGGGAAGTCACGTCCTGCGTGCGATGGGAGTCACTCCTGTTGATCAGCACCTGATCAACAACCTGCGTATCTCGCTACCCATTGGCTGCACCTCGGAAACAGTGGACATGTGTGCCACCGAACTCAGCGCACTAGTTCAAGAGTTCACTTCGTAACTGCACCCAAGCAGGCATCAGCGGTCGCAACTCGTGCAAGGAGCTTGAGGTATTCATCGCGCGGGATCTCTTTCACCCCTAGGGAGACCAGGTGTTCGGTGGCCCACTGCACATCGAGTAGTCGCGGCCCAGGGCATGCACTGAGCATCCCTACGAGGTGAGCGAGTGCAGCCTTGGACGCGTCTCGCACGCTATGGAACATCGACTCCCCGGCAAAAAGGCCACCGACTTCAACACCATAGAGACCGCCCACTAGGTCTCCCGTGGCATTCCACACCTCAACCGAATGTGCCCAACCCAGTGAATGCAACTCGGTATAACAGGCGAGGATGTCTGCATTGATCCAGCCGTGGGAGCGCGAGGGGTCTGCACATAACTCAATGACACGATCAAATGCTTCATCAACGGTGAAGGTGAAATGCCGCATGGAGGCTCGCAAGCTTCGCGATACTCGGAACTGATCTAGTGGCAGAACCCCACGCGGATCGGGACTCCACCAGGCAAGAACCTCGCCACCGAGCGCGTCATCATGCAGGTGCATAGGAAATATTCCCGATGCATAGGCATGGAGAACCGTCCCCGGCTCGAGTTCACAACCGAGGGCCACAACGTCTTCCCCTATACGCACCTGCTGCAGGGACGGCAGTTGCCATTGAGCGGGTGGTAGGGGCCTAGCCATGACTGTGTATCGGTGCTGAAGCTACCCGATTATGGCCGCGGGCAGGAAAGGTGCGGTTCAACCTCTGCCGCAGCATCATCTCCATAGGCGCGTGACATGCGTTCCAAGAAATGCCGCTGGGCAAGCTCATATTCCTGGGTGCCCACCGTCTCGATGACGTACGTGGCAACGAGGGAACCCACCTGCGCCGAGCGTTCATCGGTAACTCCCCATGCCTGGCCAGCGAGGTAGCCGGCACGGAAGGCATCGCCTACCCCGGTGGGATCTGCCTTGCGTTCTTCCTCCGGAACCGAAACGAATACGGGTTCAAAGCCGCGCCGATCAATCTTGGCACCGGCCGGGCCCATGGTGGTGACGCGCACCTCGACCATGCCGGCGATGTCAGCAGCACTCCACCCCGTCTTTTGCTCAATCAGAGCAGACTCATATTCATTGGTGAACAAGTAAGCAGCACCCTCGATGAGTG
>JBJOIE010000132.1:0-11151 GCA_046047295.1 Actinomycetota bacterium
GGTACGCATCACCTCCCGAGGTGGCAGGTGTCGTCTCCTTCCTATTGTCATCAGCAGGCGCTTACGTCACCGGAGCGGTGATTCCAGTCGATGGAGGCTTGGGGATGGGCCACTAAGAGCCTCATTCTCGGTAGGGTGCACGCGTGGGCATCCTTGAGGGTAAGAACATCCTGATCACCGGCGTCTTGACGGACGCTTCCATCGCATTTCACATCGCTCGCCTGGCTCAAGAACAGGGTGCGAATGTTGTGCTGACATCTTTTGGTCGGACCATGTCTTTGACCAAGAGGTCGGCTAGCCGACTACCCCGGGAGTGCCCCGTCATTGAGTTAGACGTCTCTTCCCAGGAAGACCTGGCTGCCTTGACCGATCGAGTTCGCGAGCACGTTGCATCCCTAGACGGAGTTGTGCACGCCATCGGATTTGCCCCTGAAACGGCCCTCGGCGGCAAATTTCTCACCACACCGTGGACGGATGTTGCCGTTGCCCTGGAGATAAGTGCTTATTCACTTAAAGCGCTGGCGATTGCGGCCGAACCACTCATGGCAGAGGGTGGATCGATCGTGGGATTGGATTTCGACGCCACAGTGGCGTGGCCGGTCTATGACTGGATGGGTGTTGCGAAGGCGGCTCTGGAGAGTACGTCTCGATACCTGGCTCGTGATTTGGGTGCCCGCGGAATTCGAGTCAACCTCGTAGCGGCTGGTCCAATTCGCACAATGGCTGCAAAGAGCATTTCAGGTTTTGAGGCATTCGAGGAAGTGTGGAAGGCGAGAGCACCTCTGGGCTGGGACCTTGAGGATGCGGAGCCCACGGCGCGTGCCTGTGTTGCCCTACTTTCGGATTGGTTCCCGGCGACGACGGGAGAAATCGTGCACGTGGACGGTGGGGTGCACTCACAGGGCGCCTGATGCCACAACTCATCATTGTCCGCCATGCAAAGTCTGGCTATCCGCCTGGCGTTGCTGACTTCGATAGGCCGCTTGCTCAACGCGGCCTACGCGAGGCACCGCTGATGCGGCCAATCATCGCCAAATGGCTCGAGACGGAAACCTGCATCGATGCGTGGATTTCTCAGGCACAGCGCACCCGGCACACCTGGCAATTGATTGCCTCAGCGATGGGTCAGGAAGAGCGGGTTGCGGCAAGCATCACCGAGCACCATGAGCGAGGGCTCTACGAGGCTTCAGCTCGGGAAATTGCTGAGGTGATCTCACGCACCGGCGAGGGATGTGCTGCAGTCGTGGTAGGCCACAACCCGGGCGTCCAGCAGGTTATCTGCGATTATGCAGCCGATGGGGCCGTTCGCGACCAAGTAGCGATGCGTTTCCCCACGTCAACACTCATTCGACTTGAGTGGGAAGGGGACTGGTCGGAGTTTCCCCGAGGCCGGCTGACTGCGATGGAAATGATCATCGCCAGGCCTGTCGCCAACGAGGGCTAGATCCGCGGCGTTGCCACACCGTCTCGCTTATCCGCCTCCTCCACCTCCTGTCGGGTGATCCCTAGGAGGAAGAGCACGGAATCGAGGAAGGGCACAGACACTGACGTGTCGGCTGCGGCTCGGGTGATCGGCTTCGCGTTAAAAGCGATGCCCAAACCTGCGGCCTCGATCATGTCAATGTCATTTGCGCCATCACCGATAGCAACTGTGCGCTCACGGGGAATCTGATACTTCTCCGCGAATTCCTCAAGTGCGGCACGTTTTCCGAATCTATCCACGATGGTGCCTACAACTCGTCCAGTCAGTTTCCCATCAACAATCTCAAGTTCATTCGCCCGAACCTCATCAACACCGAGTTGAGCAGCGATCGGCGCGATGATGGAAGTAAAGCCACCTGAGACGAGCGCAATTCGATATCCCAGTCGCTTGAGCGTTCGACACAAGGTGCGAGCCCCCGGAGTCAGCGTGATCTGAGCACGCACCTGATCAAGAGCTTCCACCGGTAACCCCTCGATGAGGGCAACTCTTGAGCGCAGCGACTCAGAAAAATCGATCTCCCCGGCCATTGCCCGTGCCGTAATCGCCGCAACCTCATCTAGCTTGCCCGAGAGTTCGGCAAGCATGTCGATCACTTCGTTCTGAATGACCGTGGAATCGACATCCATGACAACAAGGTGTTGACCGCGTGCGTTAAGTGTCATGTGCTGCACCGCAATATCAATACCGCGGTCAGCCGATAACTCAGCGAGGTCACGGCGGACGCAATCGGGATCTATCCGAGTCCCTTCGAATGCAATTGCGGTGACAGGGTAATCAGCGATGCGGTGAATATGATCAATGTTGCCCTCGTGGGCAGCAACAATTCCGGCGATATCCGCGATCGAATTGGGGCATAACGGCGCACCCATGACCGAGATCCGGAAACGAGGTGATTCCTCCTGGGGCTGCTCCGGTTGACCCACTGACGCTTCTGCGCTCAGACCTAAACTCTCAGCGGCTGCAATTAGATTGTTGCGAACTTCTTCGAGATTGAGATCGGGTTCAGTCGCTTCAATCAGTATCGCCAAAATCAGATGTCCTCGAACCACAAGTTGCTGGAGATCAACCACCCGCACGGGAAATTGCGAGCAGGCTGCGAACATGTCGCGCGTCACTCCGGGACGGTCAACCCCGGTGACGGTGATGAGCACTGTAGGCGTGTGGTGCACTGGGTAAACGTACCGAGTGGAGCCTAGGCTGGCGGAGTGCCACACTCGCCTGCGCCCATCATCGAACTGGAAGCGGTGAGTGTCCGCCGGAGTGAGCGCTGGATCCTGTCGAACATCGACTGGAGCGTGGCTCCTGGGGAACACTGGGTCATCATCGGACCGAATGGAGCGGGCAAGTCCACGATGACATCCATTGCCTCTGCTCGGCTATTTCCCACGGCTGGCACTGTCCGAGTGCTGGGTGAGGAGCTGGGGGCTGTCGACCTTGCGGAACTGCGCCCAGCACTGGGTTTGGTGAGTTCCGCAGAGTGGCAGAAGCTTCCGGAGACCGAATGTGTCTCCGATGCCATCGTTTCTGCCGGATACGGAATAACTGGCCGGTGGCGTGAGGAATACACGCAAGAAGATGTTCAGCGGGCACACGTACTCGCCTCTACATGGGGTCTTTCGCCATTCCTGGCCCAGCATGTGGGCAGGCTCTCTGATGGTGAGAAGAAGCGGGTTGCAATAGCTCGTGCCCTGATGGCAAATCCCGAGATCTTGGTCTTTGATGAGCCTGCGGCAGGCCTAGACCTAGCGGCTCGGGAACTGCTTCTCACTCAATTGCAGCACCTCACTCGTCAAGCCGATTCACCAGCAACGGTCATCGTGACCCATCACGTTGAGGAAATCCCGGAGAGTGTGACCCACGCTGCAATCCTTCGAGAGGGTTCGCTCGTGGCCCAGGGTCGCATTGAAGAAACACTGACCTCTGAGGTTTTGAGTCACGCCTATAACTATTCACTCGCCGTGTGGCGTGACGGTAATCGCTGGAATGCTCGAGGTGCTGCGTGACACTGGACGTCTCGTCCTTCGCGCTGATAGCCCTCATGGGCGCGGTCGCCGGAGCAATGAATGCTGCCGTGGGGGCAGGGACGTTCCTTACCTATCCCACGCTCGTGGCATTGGGCCTGCCGCCCGTGATGGCGAATGGGACGAACACAGCTGCGTTGTCCTTTGGCGCGTTCTCATCCGCATGGTCGTATCGGCGTGAACTGCGCGATCGAATGGTGCGACTGCGCCCAGCACTGATTTCTGGATTCGTGGGAGCTCTATGTGGCGCCTTGCTCGTCATCGCCCTCGATCCGGCGATATTTGAGGCGGTGGTTCCGTGGCTCATTTTCCTTGGCGCTGCGGCGGTTGCCGTCCAGCCACTCGTTCGGAATATCCGAAAACGAGAGGGTAGAAGACTGTGGCCATGGACCGGTCTCATAAGTGTCTACGGGGGCTATTTCGGTGCTGGTCAAGGTGTGATGCTCATGGCTGCGCTGCTTTGGGTGTACGACACCAACGTGCAACGCTCCAATGCGGCAAAGAATCTTGTCGGCGCGATCGCTAATGCCACCGCAGCCCTCGTCTTCATTGCCTATTCCGAAATCAATTGGTGGGCGTTTGCCGTGATGGCCCCGGCAGCGATCGCGGGTGGATACTTCGGTGGTACGTGGGCGCGGCGGTTACCCGGGGCGTGGCTGCGTGGCATGGTGGTGGTTGTGGGCTTGTGCGTAGGTCTCGTGATGCTGGTGTGGTGACCGAGACTCCTCGTAGGAAGCCGCGAACAACTCGCGTGGTTTTCGTGGTCATGGGCAGCCTGCTAATGGTGCTGGGTGTTAGCGCGGTCTCCCTTGCGACGATAGCCTGGACTGTAATTCCCGGTGGTTCTCTCCGGAGCCCATCACTAGTTGCTGAGTCTGATGATTGTCCGTTTCTGGTGCTCGAAGAGCCTGCCGTGAGCATTCAAGTATCGGGGTCGGAGTGGTTACAACAAATGGTTGCGTTAGAGCCCTGGATAGAGATTTCGTCACCGGGTGAAGTGCTTACAGTACCGAGCGAATCACTCCCGGATCTAATCCTTGGCGTGCCACATTGCCGACTCGCTGCCACCGACGCGTGGAAGGTGCTCACGATTCCGGGCGCATATCGCAATTTGGATGTTTCAGCCCGAGGTGTGAGCGCTCTTGATAAGTCCGCTGCGAATATTTCAGTAATCTCACCAGGAGATCTCCAAGGAAATTCGCTCGTGATCAAGGATCCTGGTGCGGTGGGAATACAGGGATTGCTTGCGGCGCCGTGGTCGGTGAGTGATGTGCAGTGGGCAGTCGCCGTAGGGGTAGCTCTGATGCTTATGGGTGCGCTCACGACTGTTGTCGGTATTCGGTTGCACTCCCGAGGAAAGCATGAAGCTGATGACTGAACGAACGACGCTGTTCAGCGGAATGTGGACTATTCCAAACTTCATAAGCGTGCTGCGACTACTGGGCATCCCGCTGTTTCTTTGGCTGCTACTCGTTGCTCGGAATGACGTTGCCGCATTTTTTGTTTTGGTTGTCGCAGGTGCCACAGACTGGGTCGATGGCTACCTGGCGCGAAGGCTGAATCAGCAGAGTGAGCTTGGGGTCCTCCTCGATCCGCTGGTGGATCGTCTCTACATCCTCGCAACGTTGATTGGCCTATTACTCCGCGATCTCATACCGATCTGGATGCTCCTCATCGTGGTTGGACGCGACCTGGCTCTTATCGTCCTAGTGCCCATGCTTCGGAGAAGTGGTCGTGTCGCCTTGCCCGTGACCTACGTGGGAAAGACCGGGACTTTCGCTCTGCTCTGGGGGTTTCCCATCTTGGTTCTGCAGACTCTGCCCTGGCCGTGGGGGAGCGTGATAGGCGCAATCGGCTGGGCATTCGTGATGTGGGGCGCATTCCTGTACTGGTGGTCGGGTGTCCGATACGCGCAGGCTGCCATGCGACTTGAGGCTCAACGCTAGGCTGAGGGCCAAGCGGCGAGAAAGGTGAGTTCATGATCCCGGGTGAGTTGCGCTACACGGCCGAGCATGAGTGGGTTCGTGAGGAAGCCGATGGCATCCTGACGTTCGGAATCACCCATCATGCGCAGGAGGCACTCGGCGATATTGTTTTTGTCTCTCTACCCCAGGTTGGAGCCGATCTAACGGCCGGGAGCACCTGTGGGGAAGTGGAGTCCACCAAAAGCGTCAGTGACATTTTCGCGCCGATTTCGGGCGAGGTGGCTGAAGTAAACGCGCGATTGGAAACCAGTCCGGAAGTGATCAATGCATCGCCTTACGGTGATGGATGGATGGTTCGCGTAACCCCGAGTGACCCAAGCCAAATTGCCGGTTTGCTGAGCGCAGCTGAGTACGAAGCGCTTACTACAGGAAGTTAGGAACACTCGTGAACATGTGCCCGGAATGCGGCCGTCCCGTCGATCCCGAGGATCGCTTCTGCGCTGCCTGCGGATGCTCACTTGCCCAAGCGGGCCTTGATCTCACTGGGGCAATTACCACTATTGCAGCGGGTCCCGGCACGGGTTCCTCGGCCGCACTCAGCGCTGCTGGTGCTGACCTGCCCCCTGGACAGGCATTGTTGGTGGTACATCGTGGACCCGGCCAGGGAGCGGAATACGTCCTAGCGGAGGATCTTGTGGGCGTCGGTCGCACTCCTGAGTCCGATATTTTCCTTGACGATGTCACGGTGAGCCGTAGGCATGCTGAGTTTCGGCGTGGCGCACAAGGGTGGAGCGTTCGCGATGTAGGTAGCCTGAACGGCACATATGTGAATCGCGTGCGCGTAGATGATCAACAACTTCGGGGAGGGGATGAAGTTCAAATTGGCAAATTTCGCTTCATCTTCCTCACCGCCGAATCTGGCTCTTAAGTAGGTGCCGATGGCCGGCGCACAACGTAAGGAATCATTCACCACACTGAGCATTGGTGAGGTGCTGAGTATCCTCAAGAAAGATTTTCCGGAAGTGAGCATCAGCAAGATTCGCTTTCTGGAGACAGAGGGATTAGTTACTCCGGCGCGCACGCCCTCTGGATATCGCCGCTTCACAGCTGAAGACGTTGAGCGACTTCGCGCGGTGCTCACGATGCAGCGTGATCAGTACCTTCCACTCAAGGTGATCCGAGAAAACCTGGAGGCCGCAGCGGAACCGGCGACAGTAGCCACCGCCGGGGTCGGTTTGAGTGCAGTGGATTTTCGCGCGGGTGCTGGGCGCGTGCGCCTCAGCCGGGCAGAACTATCCGAGCAGGCCGGAGTCTCAGATGCCGAAATTGCTGAACTAGAACGCATCGGAATTGTGTGGAGGAACCCCGCTGGTCATTATGACGAGGAGGCACTAAGCATCTGCCTTATCGCTGCTCGGTTACGGGGATTCGGCATGGATGCACGCCACCTGAAGACGTTCCGAGTAGTCACGGATCGCGAATCCGGGTTGATTGAGCAGATGGCCACTCCATTCACCGCCACGAAGGACCGCGATGGGCGGGCCCGGGAGCAGGAAGCGATCAGGGAGATTGCCTCGCTGATTATTCAATTACACGGTGCACTATTGCGGGCCGAATTGGTCCGCTCTGGCCGCGTCTAGGGGATTACGCCCTACACGAACATCGCTGCCCCCGGATCATTTTTCGGGCTACTGTTGTAGCGTGAATGAGGAAGGGTCTCCTGTCCCACTAGACGTGGTGGGTGTGCGTATGGAGATGCCGTCAAACACCCCGATCGTTTTGTTGCGTGAGGCAGCGGGGGAGCGCTACGTACCGATCTGGGTCGGTGCGGCCGAAGCCACCGCGATCGCATATGCCCAGCAGGGGGTGGTTCCACCACGCCCACTCACTCACGATCTGATGCGAGATCTCCTCGAGGCACTTGAAGTGGAGTTGAGCCTGGTGCGCATCACCCACCTGGAAGATGGCGTGTTCTTCGCCACCCTGGTGCTGGCCAATGGTGTCGAAGTAAGTGCCAGACCTTCAGACGCAATCGCGTTGGCCCTGCGAACGGGGAGCCCCATAGTAGGTACCGCCGCACTCGTCGAGGCAGCCGGAATTGAACTACCGGATGAGGAGCCCGAAGAGGAAGTGCAGGTTGAAAGGTTCAGGGAATTCCTTGATTCGGTCACTCCGGAGGACTTCGCGGGCTCCTCGGATTAGTCCGCCTTGCCGCATATGAGGCTGCACTCGAGGTTGAGACTTTGGTCCCTTGAGACCTGGCGTGTCGAATTTGGATCGATCCCGCGGCTGCCTAGATTGCTCACACCACACGGCATCTTCCCCATCTCGTGTCGGCGCGCTTTACGCCGAGTAGGGTGACGGTAGGTGCGCATTGCCGAGGAGGAGAGCAGATGTCGGATACCGGTGCCACCGAGGTTCGGCCGGCGGGGCAAACAGCCCTCTTTGATGATTCGGACTTGCGCCCCATCCCTGAGCATCTCGGTTATCGCGGCCCGATCGCATGTTCGGCAGCTGGGATCACGTACCGCCAACTGGATTATTGGGCGCGAACCGGTCTGCTTGAGCCGTCGGTGCGTCCAGCGACGGGTTCAGGAAGCCAGCGCCTCTATAGCTTTCGAGACATTCTGATCCTGCGCATCATCAAGCGGTTGATCGATACCGGCGTTTCGCTTCCGAATATCCGGGCTGCAGTGGCTCATCTGAGTGATCGCGATGGCGCTGACCTATCTCGTTTGACCATCATGAGTGATGGAGCGAGCATTTACGAATGTCGCAGCGCGGATGAAGTCATCGACCTCGTCCGTGGTGGACAGGGTGTATTTGGTATCGCCGTGGGCAGCGTATGGCGCGAGGTGGAAGGCACCCTGGCGACGCTGCCCGCAGAGGATCCCGCGGGGGAGCCAGTTGTGCCGGACCACGTGACCGATGAACTTGCGCGTCGCAGGGCGCGCCGAGTGGCTGGCTGAGGTTTGCCTAGATAGGCTTGGCATGCTGCTTGAGCCCGGGCGGGAGAGAACTGCACTGCAGTCACCGAAGGAGCAATCTCCCCGATAACCTCTCAGGTCAAAGGACCGTTCGGGTGAGGCGCCTCTGGAAGGCGAAACCGCATGCCAGCGGTTTCCACCGACGGTGCAAGCCGCTTTGGCGGTGAAGCTCTCAGGTCACGCTTCGCGTGGGCAACAGAGGGGGTACTGCTGGCCCCTGCCTGAGAGGTAACGCGAGTGAATCATGATGCTTTTGTAAATCGTCATATCGGTCCAACCGAGGCCGAAACACGTGCGATGTTGACCGAACTCGGTTATGCCGATCGTAATGCGTTCCTCGCGGAAGTGGTACCTCCTGCGATCGCGCGCACCGAAGATCTGAACCTGCCCGAAGCATTGAGCGAGGCCGATGCCCTTCGCCGACTACGTGAACTCGCATCCATGAATAGGTCCACTCGCGCGATGATCGGCTTGGGCTATCACCCCACCCTTACGCCGACCGTGATCACGCGAAATGTTTTGGAGAATCCAGCGTGGTACACCGCATACACCCCGTACCAACCCGAAATTTCCCAGGGCAGGCTCGAAGCGCTACTCAACTTCCAAACCCTCATCGAAGATCTCACGGGGTTGCCCATCGCTGGCTCCTCTCTGCTGGATGAACCCACCGCGGTAGCCGAAGCAGCCTCCCTCGCCCTGCGTACAGCTCCAAATGCTCCGCTCAGGATCCTGATCGAGGTGGATACACATCCGCAAACCCTGGCCGTGCTCATGACCCGTATGGAACCGCTGGGTGTGTCCGTTGAGATGTGCGATCTTGCAGGGGAGTGGCCTGACGGTGAATTCGCGGCCGTCATCATGGGGTACCCAACGAGCTCGGGGAAAATGATTGATTGTTCGCCCCTCGTGCAACGAGCACACGCTGCTGGCGCACTCGCCGTTGTCATGACGGATCCACTCGCGTTAACGCTGGTCGCGGCACCAGGGGAGTGGGGCGCAGATGTTGTTGTGGGCTCCGCTCAACGCCTAGGTGTGCCGATGGGTTTTGGCGGCCCGCATGCCGGCTTCATGGCTGTGCGGGCAGGGCTTGAGCGCGCTCTTCCGGGGCGCCTCGTAGGAGTCAGTCTCGACGCCAACGGCGATCCTGCGTATCGGCTCGCACTCCAAACCCGCGAACAGCACATTCGCCGTGAAAAGGCGACGAGCAATATCTGCACTGCGCAGGTGCTCCTTGCGGTCATGGCGAGCATGTACGCCGTTTATCACGGTCCCGAGGGGCTGCGTGAGATTTCTAGCGCAATTGCGGCGAAGTCGGCCGCCCTGGCCGATGCGCTGCGGGCTGGCGGGGTGGACGTGGAATCCGAGTCCTTTTTTGACACGGTGATCGTGCGTAGTGACCGCGCTATGAAACTTTGGGAAGCGCTTCGAGCTCGCGGGATTAGCGTTCGCCTATTCACCGATGGCCGCATCGGAATAAGTGTGAACGAGACCACGACCCTAGAGACCTTGCGCGAGATTGCCTTGGTTTGTGGTGGGGGAGAGTTCGAGTTGGATTTGAATGCGAACGCCATTCCCGCTGAAGTAAAACGCACCTCTCCGTACCTGACTCATCCGGTTTTCAACACGCATCACAGTGAAACCTCCATGATGCGTTACCTGCGCAAACTTGCAGACAAGGACATTGCGCTGGATCGATCAATGATTCCGTTGGGTTCCTGCACGATGAAACTCAACGCGGCCACCGAAATGGAGCCCGTGACCTGGCCAGAATTCGCAGACATCCATCCATTTGCGCCACTCGATGATGCTGCGGGCTATCGAGAACTGATCAGCGAATTGGAATCGTGGCTGTGCGCCATCACCGGCTACCAAGCGGTCTCACTCCAACCGAATGCCGGATCCCAGGGTGAATTTGCCGGCTTGCTTGCTATTCGTGCCTATCACCATTCCCGTGGAGATGCTCAACGCGATATCTGCCTCATCCCGAGCAGCGCGCACGGAACAAACGCGGCGAGCGCTGTGATGGCAGGAATGAAGGTTGTTGTCGTGTCTTGCGATGCAGAGGGCAATGTCGATGTGGATGATCTGCGCAAAAAGATTGATCAGCATCGGGACTCGCTCGCAGCACTGATGATCACCTACCCCTCCACTCATGGAGTGTTCGAAACCGCCGTTGGTGAAATTTGTGGACTGGTACATGCAGCCGGAGGTCAGGTCTATGTGGACGGTGCCAACCTGAACGCGCTCGTGGGTTTGTCGGCGCCGGGGGAGTTTGGTGCGGACGTCTCCCACCTGAATTTGCACAAGACATTTGCCATTCCTCACGGTGGAGGCGGTCCAGGGGTGGGTCCCGTGGGTGTCCGTGAACACCTGGCGCCGTTCCTTCCAGGCCACCCGCTCGTGCCAGAGGCCGGACCCCTGGGGCGTGGCCACGCGGATGGTGGGGTTGGTCCCGTGAGTGGAGCGCCGTGGGGTAGTGCGGGAATCCTGCCCATTCCCTACGCGTATATAGCGATGCTCGGGGCCTCAGGTGCTCGAGCGGCAACCGAAAGTGCCATCATCAACGCGAATTACATCGCGAAGAAACTCAGTGCTCACTATCCGATCCTCTACACGGGTGTCCATGGCAATGTGGCACACGAATGCATCTTGGATATTCGCCCGCTCACGGCGGCAACGGGAATCACTGTGGATGACATTGCCAAGCGGTTGATGGATTACGGGTTCCATGCGCC
>JBJOIE010000133.1:0-18374 GCA_046047295.1 Actinomycetota bacterium
ATTGCATTGGAAATTGGCAATAGTGAATGGCCCAAGTGGGACAGAGTGATGTCCGCAGACCCGGTCGACACCGAGGAACTCGAGGGTCTCGCGCGTAACGCTCCACTCACCCGGCCGCGCCCAGGTCATGCAGACCTCGTGGGCATGCAGAAGTACGGCTTCACCGATGCCCGTCCGATCCTGGAACGCGCCAGCGCTCGTGAAACTGCCGCACGAGTTGCTCTTGGCGCGGTAGCTCGTGCCTTCCTCGCTGAAGTCGCGGGGATCGAGGTTCTGAGTCATGTGACGCGCATTGGGTCAATAGCGATGGCCCGGGGAATAATTCCAGGGCCAGATCAACGTGACCTGATCGACGATTCACCGGTTCGCTGTATCGATTCGGAAGCCGCGGCCGCTATGGAGGCCGAGATAACTGCGGCACATAAGGATGGAGACACACTCGGAGGTGTTGTCGAAGTAGTCGTCTGGGGTCTACCCCCGGGTCTTGGTTCACATGTGCATTGGGATCGGCGCCTCGACGCGCGTTTAGCCGCAGCCCTCATGGGTATTCAAGCGATCAAGGGCGTTGAAGTGGGCGATGGCTTTGCACTGGCATCGGTCAGGGGATCACTGGCCCATGACGAAATCATCCCGGGACCTGACGGTGTTCGAAGGGTGAGCACACGCTCGGGAGGCACCGAAGGTGGAATGAGTACCGGCGAGGTCCTCCGGGTGAGTGCGGCCATGAAGCCGATCAGCACGGTTCCGAAGGCGCTACGAACTGTCGACGTGGCCACAGGGAATGAAGCCGAGGCGATTAGCCAACGCTCGGACGCGTGCGCCGTGCCGGCCGCAGGGGTGGTTGCCGAAGCAATGGTGGCCTTGGTTCTCGCAGATGCGCTCATCGAAAAATTCGGGGGAGACAGTGTTGCAGAAACGCGGCGCAACCTTGAGTCCTACCTAGCGAATTTGAGTGTGCGCTAGTGGCCACCGGGCCGATAGCGGTACTCATTGGTGCACCTGGTGCCGGCAAAACAACCATAGGTCGACGAACGGCAGAGAGATTGCATGTGCCATTCGCGGATTCGGATCATTTGGTTGAACGTGCCACTGGGAAAAAGGTCGCAGACATATTTGTTGAATCGGGGGAGTCTGAATTTCGCAGACTTGAGGCCGAAGCGATCGCGGAAGCCATGAATACATTCACCGGGGTACTGTCCTTGGGCGGTGGTGCCGTGATGAATCCCAGCACTCGTGAAGTTCTGACTGGGCAAACCGTCATCTGGCTTGACGTAGATCTCAGTAATGCCGCGCAACGTGTAGGACTCAATGCTGCGCGGCCGCTCTTGATGGGCAATGTTCGTGCAACTCTGAGCGATCTCATGAAAAAGCGAACTCCGGTATATCAAGAACTGGCCACAGCAACCATTGACACTTCAGGGCGCTCGATTCGCATGATTGTGGATGAGGTGGTTGCGCAGATCGAATCCGTGGGTGCAGTGAGAGGAAATTCTCAATCATGAGCTCTGAAGTGGTTCACACCATCAAGGTCAACGCCGAACGGGACTATCGAGTGGTAATTGGCGCAGGCCTGATGGCTGAGTTGGCCGAAATGCTTACCGGTTCGGACCGGGTTGCGATCATTCACCAGCCAACATTGCGGATGAGCGCGGAGGCGATTAAGGCCGACCTTGGCGATTCCGGCTTCGAAGTGATTCTCATCGAAGTACCTGACGCTGAGGATGCCAAGACCGCAGAGGTTGCCGCCTATTGCTGGAATGCACTTGGCTCATCTGGATTCACCCGCAGCGATGCCATCGTGGGGCTCGGCGGGGGTGCGGTGACAGACCTGGCGGGATTCATCGCCGCCACCTGGCTGCGTGGTGTGCGCTGCATACTCGTTCCGACAACGGTCCTCGCGATGGTTGATGCTGCCGTCGGAGGCAAGACTGGTATCAACACGTCCGCCGGCAAGAACTTGGTGGGCTGCTTCTCCAGCCCTGCCGGCGTGATCTGCGATACGTCAACACTGAGTGCATTGCCCCGTAATGAGCTTTTGGCTGGCATGGCTGAAGTGATCAAAGTGGGTCTCACATCGGATAACTCGATCTTGACCGATATCCGAACTGACGTGAACCTGGCCACCGATCCCGAAGGCCCGCTCCTTGCTGATCTCATTCGTCGAGCCGTGCAGGTGAAGTCAGACGTGGTAGGCGCTGACTTCCTCGAGACAAGTGCCACTTTTGGCGATGGACGGATTGGGCGTGAAGTTCTCAACTATGGGCATACCTTCGGCCACGCGCTCGAGCGGGTGGAGAACTATCGCTGGAGACATGGGGCGGCCGTGTCTGTTGGCCTGATGTACGTTGCCGAACTCGCACATCTTGGCGGCAGGCTTGATGCGGCGGGTCTTGAGAGCCATCGCGAGATCATCGATCTCCTCGGCCTACCACGCACCTATCGGGGTGATCGATGGGATCAGCTCTACCCTGCCATGGCCCTAGACAAAAAGGCTCGCGGCAAGACACTGCGTTTCGTAGTTCTTGATGGGCTACAAAATCCTGTTATCTGGACGGGGCCAGATCCCGCCCTCCTGCACGCGGCGTATTCAGCGATCAGCGAGTAGCAACGCATTAGGCTGCTGGCCGTGCACACTGTCTGGATCCTCAACGGCCCGAATCTCAACCGATTGGGCAAGCGCGAACCTGAGATCTACGGCTCAGCATCCTTTGATGACCTCGCCGAGACTTGTCGGCAGAGTGCAGCGGAACTTGGGCTCAGTGTGGATGTGCGGCAAACCAATGACGAGGCCGAATTGATCGGTTGGCTACACGATGCGGCAGACTCATCAATTCCTATCATCTTGAATCCTGCGGCATTCACGCACTATTCCTACGCACTGACAGATGCCTGCGCCATGTTGACGGCTCCACTGATTGAAGTGCACATAAGTAACCCCATGGCCCGGGAGGAATTCCGACATACTTCAGTGGTGTCTGGAGTGGCCACCGGCACAATTGCTGGATTCGGCTTCGATTCTTACCGCCTTGCACTTCGTGCGATGGCCACGCTCTTGGCTTCATGAGTCAAGACTCTTACCGCGATCGAGTGTCTGCGCTCTCGGTGATGCTTGCGCCGGGTCGGGCATACGTGAGCAATGAGGCTTCATCGGTTCGGTATCTCACGGGTCTGGCGAGCAGCAATGCTGCGGTGGCAGTCTGGCGAGATGTGGCTGGCTCACACGTATGTGTTGCCACGGATGATCGATACGCGGGTCAAGCCAGGGAGTTGCTCCCCGAAGAAAGTATTCGCATCGCTCGCGAAGTCCTCGCTGCGGCTGCGCAGGTTGCTGCCGATGCGGGTTGCGGAACCCTGGTGGCGCATTCCGACCTTGAGGTTCGGGAGTTGGGTGTGATCCGCGCGATCGCTCACGTTGATGTAGTCGACCAGGATCCCCTGCGCGAGTTGCGTGCGGTGAAATCACCCCGGGAACTCGAATCCCTATCGCGTGCATGTGCCATCACGGTTGAGTCACTCACCGCCCTTATTCCCGAGATTCGCATCGGCATGTCCGAAGCAGTGATTGCCAGACTCCTCGAACTTGAGTTCGCTCGGCGGGGAGCTGATGACCGCGCATTTCCCACGATCGTGGCCTCTGGGCCCCATTCGGCCGAACCGCACCACATCACGAGTGCACGCACGCTTGAATTTGGTGATTTCCTGCTGATCGACTGTGGTGCCATGGTGAATGGCTATCACGCGGACATGACCCGCACATTTGTGATCGGAAACGCTGATCCTTGGCAGCGGGCCACCTACGAACTTGTCCGCGAAGCGCAGGCAGCAGCACGTTCGGTGGCTGTCCCTGGAGTCGATTGCCGTGATGTCGATGCCGCTGCCCGCAATCTCATCACTCACGCGGGTATGGGAGCCAACTTCGCGCATGGGACCGGGCACGGGGTTGGGCTCGATATCCATGAGGCCCCATACCTCGGTCCATCCGTAATCGGTAGCCTTACCGCCGGTATGACGATAACGATCGAGCCTGGGGTTTATTTGCCCGGGCGCGGCGGAGTCCGAATCGAAGACACCCTCGTTGTGACTGACAGCGCGCACCAGGTGCTGACCGAGGCCCCGCGTGGCCTTCAGGTACTCGAGGCTCGATAACTAGGAGATGTGCAGTGGCAACCTCGAATGACCTGAAGAACGGCATGGTGCTCAATATCGACGGCCAACTGTGGACCGTTATCGAGTTTCAGCACGTGAAGCCGGGCAAGGGCGGTGCCTTCGTGCGCTCCAAGCTCAAGAACGTGCTTTCCGGCAAGGTGGTAGATCGCACATTCAATGCTGGAGTCAAGGTCGAGACAGCCACGGTGGATCGTCGCGATATGCAGTACCTCTACAAGGACGGCTCCGATTGGGTCTTCATGGACACAAGTTCATATGACCAGGTGCCCGTACCTGACGCGGTGGTGGGGGATGCCGCGAAATATCTCCTGGAGAATCAGGTTGCACAGATTTCTATGCATGAAGGAAGCCCCATCATCGTGGAATTGCCTGCCTCGGTGGAATTAATGATCACCTACACCGAACCTGGTCTCCAAGGGGATCGCTCTACCGGCGGCACTAAGCCGGCAACCTTGGAAACCGGTGCCGAGATCCAAGTTCCGCTGTTCATCGAATCTGACACGAAGGTCAAGGTGGATACCCGCGACGGTTCCTACCTCGGCCGTATCAACGATTAGTGTCCGCGCGCTCCAAGGCTCGCAAGCGAGCCCTTGACATCATTTTTGAGGCCGACTCCAAGGGAATCCCCATTCCCAGTGTGTTGGCTGAGCACGTGCATCGGCGTGCTGCCGGTGGCGATCTGGAATTGAACGAATACGCCGTGACCTTGGCCACGGGTGTGGCGGAAAATCTGACCGAAATCGATGCCCTCATCGCTGCACATTCCACCGGATGGAGTGTGGAGCGAATGCCGGATGTGGATCGAGCCATCGCTCGGATCGGTACTTACGAATTGCGCTTCTCTGAAGACGTACCCAAAGAAGTAGCGATCGCTGAGGCAGTAGCCCTAGCAAGTGATCTCAGTACGGACGCATCGCCAGCCTTCATCAATGGACTATTGGTGGCCGTCAGCGCGTAATACAAGGCACCCAAACGAATGGCATTGGCCATCTGTGCGTGCCCCGGGTGGGATTCGAACCCACACTGGACGGTGTTTGAGACCGCTTCCTCTACCGGTTGGGATACCGGGGCCAGGGGAGACAGGGTAGTGCGTGCCTGCACCCCCTACGGTGTGCCCATGGTGGAGTCAGTTGAGCCGGCGCCAGGGGTGGGCGCACTTCGACTGGTGGTGGCCGAGGATGAGGCCGTCATCCGGATGGATCTCGTGGAAATGCTGACCGAACTTGGCTACGAGGTTGTCGGCCAGGCCGGTGACGGAGCACGGGCCGTCGAGTTGGTGCGTACCTGGACACCTGACGTCGTTCTTCTCGATATCAACATGCCCGTGATGGATGGATTGACCGCCGCGAGCAAGATTTCCTCGGTGGGCAATGTGGCGATCGTGATGGTCACGGCCTTTAGCCAGAGAAATGTTGTGGAATCTGCGGTGGCGGCAGGGGCCCACGGCTACCTGGTCAAACCCTTTACTCAGGCGGATCTCGTTCCCACCATTGAACTCGCGGTGGCTCAGGCGAGGGCGGTTCAGGCCCTCACGGAGGAGGCCGCGGGACTGCGTGAGCGAAGTCGAGATCGGGAACTCGTGGATGAGGCGAAGGCGAGGCTCCAGGCGAGCCTCGAGGTGGGGGAGGCCGAAGCCTTCGCCATGCTGCGCCGAGGGGCCATGGACGCTCGGATCACCCTGGCGGAGGCGGCTGCCAGGCTCCTCGAGCAGGGTCCCAGCACCCCCTAGTTGCCCCTGGCGAGGAGATCCAGGTCACAAACAGGTCACGATCCGCCCTAGGACCCCCTCCTAGTTACCCGTCCGTAACTTGATTGCCCTTAGGCTTAGGCCACCTCGACAACATTCGTTGTCGTTTTCGTATGTTCAAGGAGAATGCATGAAGCGCACTATGGTCATTAAGGCCGTGGCAGTGCTCGGCGCCGCTTCCCTCGCCCTGGCTGCTTGCAGCAGCGGTGGCGATGAGGCTGCTACTGAGGAGACCGCAACCGCGGAAGCTACCGAGGAAGTAGTTGAGGAAGAGGTCGTAGAGGAGACCACGGAAGAGGCTGCTGGGGGCGAATGCGCCAACACCGCACTCGTCATCGGCTCACTCCTGCCCGCCACGGGCGATCTCGCCTTCCTCGGACCACCGGAGTTCGCCGGCATGGAGAAGGCCCTCGCGGAGATCGACGCTGCTGGCGGCGTGCTCGGCCAGCCCGTTACCTACATCGAGGGCGACTCTGGCGACACCACCACCGATATTGCCTCCCAGACCGTGGACTCCCAGCTCTCGCAGGGCGTTCAGGCCATCGTGGGCGCAGCATCCTCGGGTGTGTCCCTGACCGTCATCGACAAGATCACCTCCAACGGTGTGGTTCAGATGTCACCGGCGAACACCGCCCCGGCACTGACCACCTACCCGGACAACGGTCTCTACTTCCGTGTGTCGCCTTCTGACGTCCTCCAGGGCGCAGTGATCGCGAACACCGCGATCGACAGTGGCATCACCAAGATGGCCGTTATCGCTCGCCAGGATCCCTACGGTGAAGGCCTCAAGGACGCCACCGTTAAGGATTTCGAAGCAGCCGGTGGCACCGTGACCGCGAACCTTCTCTACGATCCCGCAGCCCCGTCCTTCGAGGCTGAGGTCGCCGAGATCAAGGCCAGCGCTCCCGAGGCCGTGACGGTTGTCGGCTTCGAAGAGTCCGTGAAGCTGCTCCAGGAAATGATCAAGCAGGGTGTTGGCCCGCAGGATGTTCAGGTGTACCTGGTGGATGGCAACATCTCCACCACCGCTTACGCCGACTTCCCCAAGGGCACCATGGCGGGTGTTGTGGCAACCGTGCCTTCGGGCGAGGCTGACCTCACCGCATTCAACGAGTCCCTGCTCGAGGTTGATCCGGAGCTGACCGACTACGCATACGGTGCACAGTCCTACGACGGCACCATGCTGATCGCTCTCGCTGCTCAGGCCGCCGGCTGCGCCGACGGAACCGCAATTGCCGAGTACCTGCCTCAGGTTGCCGGCAATGGTGGCGAGCAGTGCTCCACCTGGGCCGATTGCACCGCGCTCCTCGCTGAGGGCAAGGACATCGACTTCCAGGGCGTCACCGGACCCGTTGACTTCAACGAGTACGGCGACCTGCTTCAGGGCACCATCGAGATCAACGAGTACACCTCCAACACCGAGTTCAAGAGCCTCG
Organism: Actinomycetota bacterium; assembly: GCA_046047295.1. Taxonomy (GTDB): domain Bacteria; phylum Actinomycetota; class Actinomycetes; order S36-B12; family S36-B12; genus VGCC01. The sequence goes on from JBJOIE010000133.1 coordinate 7,351, forward strand.
GTAAGGTGACTGCGGACGTGCCGCTGCCGTAAGGCAAACGCTCGGCCCGAGGGGGTCTTGGTCTTCGGACCAAGGCCCCCTCACTCTTTGCCGAACTGGCGCATCCCACCGGCCGAACTGGCGCATCCCACCGGCCGAACTGGCGCATCCCACCCGCCGAACTGGCGCATCTCACCCGCCGAACTGGCGCAGTTTTGCAACTCACAGTCCCTTTTCCACATGTTCTTAGCCGGGCTGGCCTCTCCTCGTCAAACTCGCCATCGTGCGTGCATGACTACTCCCGAAACAGGTCCCGCTCTGGAACGAGTGAATCCGTGCACGGTTGTTACCCCACCCTTGGATAGGTGGCGCCGCGAACACTCCATCAATCCGAAGAACACCATTTGCGGACTATCTGCCGCAATGGTTTGGAGCCTTCCTACGCCACCGTCATTCGGCCTTCGCGCAGAAGAACTTCAGCTGCACCTCAGTGCGGTTAATGGAGAGGAGCGCTCTCGCCGCAGAAGCATTCGCGGACACGCCATTGCTCTCCCGTTCAGCCACGTGACTGAATACGAGGGAATGCGGGTCACAACACCAGCGAGAACCTGGCTCGACTGCGCGGCCTTGATTGCCCAGGATCACCTTCTCGCCATGGGGGATGCGCTTTATGCCAAGGATCTGGCCGAAAGAGCGGAATTGCACGAAATCTTGCGTTGGGGCGCAGGTAGGCGGGGCATCGTGAATGCGCGAACGATTCTTCCCTTACTCGATGGTCGGGCTGAGTCTCCTGGAGAGTCTCGGCTTCGTCATCTCATTTGGAAGGCGGGCCTTCCAATGCCCGAGGTGAATCCCGAAGTCTTCGTACGGGGGGTGTTCCTGGCAAGGCTTGATTTGGCCTACAGAGCCGCACGGCTTGCTGTCGAGTATGACGGGGATTGGCATGGGTACACCGTCGTTGAAGATGAAGCTCGCCGTGCTCGCCTGCGAATGGCAGGGTGGCAGGTCGTCATTGCTCATAAGGAAGACCTTGACGAGCCATTCGAACTTCTCTCACGGATACGAAGTCACCTTGAACGATCCGCTCGTATTTCGCGGCGCTGGTGACTAGCGCCAGTTCGACCGGTGAGATGCGCCAGTTCGACCGGTGAGATGCGCCAGTTCGGCGCGAGAGTGGACTAGGCGCGGGCGAGGGTGCCGAGGTAGAGCTCGACCACCTTGGGATCATTGGCCAGGGACTTTCCAGTACCTGTGTAGGCGTTCTTGCCCTGATCCAGAACGTACCCACGATCGACGATCTGAAGGCAACGTCGAGCATTCTGCTCCACGATGATCACCGTCACTCCGGTGGCATTGATGCCCTTGACGCGCACGAACACCTCGTCTTGGAGCGCTGGTGATAGACCGGCAGATGGTTCGTCGAGCAACAGCACGGAGGGTTCCATCATGAGCGCACGACCCATCGCAACCATCTGACGTTCACCACCAGATAGAGACCCGGCCCGTTGCTTGCGGCGTTCACCAAGGGTAGGGAAGAGATCAACCACCGTATCGAAGCGCTGCTGGAACTTTCCAGGATCCTGGAAAGCACCCATCTGCATGTTTTCCTCAATGGTGAGTGAGGGGAACACGTTGTTGGTTTGTGGCACGAACCCAACTCCACGACGAACGAGCTGATCGGCCCGAAGGTTGGTTATGTCCTCGTCGCGCAGGAGAACGGTGCCCTCGTTCACCCGCACAAGGCCGAACAGCGCCTTAAGGAGCGTGGACTTTCCCGCTCCATTGGGTCCGATGATGCCCACCAGTTCGCCATCTTTGGCGTAGAGATCACAGCCGTTTAGGATGTTCACTCCGGGGAAGTAGCCAGCGAAGAGCTGGTCCGCGCGGACAAGCGCTCCTAGAGCTTCGGACTTGTGAATCTGTTCCAGGCTTGCCAGATGAGCCTCTGCGTTTTGAGAGGCATCAAGGTCGATCTCGCGCTCAAACTCAGCGGGATCATCGGGGCTGCCCGGTGCCGGCAGATCGCTGGGCTCTGAATAATTCATCACGATCCCTCCGATCCTTCGGTGAGTGACTCGCCTGATTCGGTGAGTTGCTTGTCATGGTGAGCACCGAGATAGGCGTCGATGACCGCTTGGTTCTTCATGACTGCACTGGGTGGGCCTTCGGCGATGATCTCACCCTGGGCCATCACGATCACCCAATCACTGATGTCGTGAACCATGTCCATGTCATGTTCCACGAACAAGACGGTGGTGCCTTCTTCGCGGATGCTCTTGATGTGCTTAAGCAGGCTTTGCGTGAGTGCGGGGTTGACGCCAGCCATGGGCTCGTCGAGCATGATCAACTCTGGTCCGGACATCAAGGCACGCGCCATCTCGAGCAGTTTGCGTTGGCCACCGGAGAGTGAGCCGGCAAAGTCATCGAGCTTGGCATCAAGGTTGAACCGCGCCAGTAGTTCCATTGCGCGCTTCGCATTGGCATTCTCTTGGCCGCGCCAGAGGAAGCCGAAAAACGAGGCGAAGAACTTTTCACCCGCTTGATTCTTTGCCCCCAAGCGCATGTTGTCCATGACGGTCATGCGGGACAGCGCTTTGGTCAATTGGAAGGTGCGCACCATGCCCATACGCGCCAACTTGTACGGGGCAGTCCCTGCAACCTGCTTGCCGTTGAAAGTCCACTTGCCAGAGTTGGGGGCATCGAAGCCAGTGAGGAGGTTGAAGAATGTTGTCTTGCCTGCACCATTGGGTCCGATGAGGGCGGTGATCGAGCCACGCTGAATTTCGACATGATCGACGTTGACCGCGGTGAGGCCACCGAACTGACGCAACACGCTGTCTGCCACAAGGACAGGATCGGGCTTGGCTGATCCGGGAGTTTGTGGGACGTCAGCGAGGATGCGCTGGGCCTCCCGGGCCTTGGGTCCAAGAACTTCAGTGTCAGCGGGCATCGAGAGCCAACTCCTTCCGATCACCGAAGATTCCCTGCGGTCTGAAGATCATTAGCATCATTAAGCCGAGGCCCATAAGGATGAATCGAATTGCGCCCACATCCGTGGGCTTGAGGAAGTCGATCCAACCGGCCTGGATTGCCTGGCCAAGGAACTCGCCAATTCCTGCGAGGAGGAACCAGAAGATGATCGCTCCAACGATGGGGCCAAAAATTCGGGCTGCTCCACCAAGCAGAAGCATGGTGTAGACGAAGAAGGTGAAATCCGGCTGGAAGGTATCGGGCTGAACCGACTGCTTCGCTACCGCCCACACGATGCCGCCAAACGCCATGATGATGCCGCCAACAACGAGGGCCTGCATCTTGTAGGCGAAAACGTTCTTGCCAAGGGAGACCACGGCGTCTTCGTCCTCGCGGATGCCCTTGACCACACGTCCCCAGGGGCTGCGAACCAACAGCCACACGATGACGGTGAAGAGCGCGACGAGGCCCCAGCCCACGATAACAACCCACAGGTCCTGGCGGGTCCAGGAGAGAACTGGGAGCGATTCGAAATCGGCCGGCAGCGGATTGAGATCGTGGAACTGCTGCCCCAACTTGCCGTTGAGGCCCTGAGCACCACCCAGCACATCTTTAAAGGCGATTGACCGAACGGTCAGGCGCAACAGTTCGCTGGCAGCAATGGTCACGATAGCGAGATAGTCCGCCCGTAATCGAAGGGTCGGTATGCCCAGCAATAGGGACAGAATCGTGGCGATGACGATGCCGACGGGAATCGCCAGCCACAAACTCAGATTGAACGTCAAGACGATGACGCCGATGGCGTAAGCGCCTGATGCCACGAAGGCCACCACACCAAAGTTCAGCAGTCCGGTGTAACCAAATTGCAGGTTCAAGCCAACGGCGGCCAGGGTGTAAATGATGGCTGTTACACCCAGGGCCTGGGTGAGGGTTTGGGAGAGAACGAATCCGAAATCCACGTCAACCCACCCTCTCTCTTCGGCCGAGGATGCCTTGAGGCCTGATCAGCAGGATGACGATCATGAGGAATAGGGCACCGACGGTCTTCATTTCGGTGGGGATAACCAGGGTGGCAAGCTGCACGAAGATGCCCACCACGAAGGCACCCACGATGGCACCCCATACGGTTCCCAAGCCACCGAGGATGACGGCGGCGAAGAGGACGAGAAGGATCCGTTGCCCCATATTCCAAATGGAGTTTTGGGTCATGCCGAGGTAGACACCGGCGAACGCCGCGAGGCCGGCAGCCACGATCCACACTACGGAAATGACTCGTTCAACGTCGATGCCCGTAGCCGAAGCCAGCGCCGGGTTGTCGGCCACAGCGCGTGTTGCCTTTCCGATCCGTGATCTCTGCACCCAGAGAACGGTGCCGGTGAGGAGGATCACCGCCACTACGGCGAGCACGAGTTGCTTGGGGGTTGTGTTGAACGGACCGAGGGCGATACCGGCCTGGCCCGCATACTGGGCGTAAGTCTGGGGGCCGGAGCCGAAGAAGAGAGCCACGGAGTAGCGCAGCACGATCGCGAGGCCGATAGACACGATCATTGCCGCGATGAGCCCAGTCTTGCGGCGCCGAAGGGGTTTCCAGAGAATCTTGTTCTGACCCCAGCCGAAAAGTACGGCACAGACGATCACGGCCAGGGGAGCGGCGATGATGATGTGCAGGCCCGCCTGGTTAAACAAGAGCGCGGCGAAGGCGCCTAGGGTGATCAACTCGCCGTGCGAGAAGTTCGTGAGGCCGGTGGTGCCAAACACCAGGTTGAGCCCCAGCGCACCGAGGGCGATGAGTAATCCGTACATCACGCCATCGGCCAGCAATTGGACGATTTGTTCGCCCGAAAGGCCAGAGCCGCCACCGCCCCCACCTTCACCGGTCGAGAGGGGGATGAGGAGTTTCTTTTCCCCGCCTAGGACCAAGAGGGAACGTGTGGCATCGTCTGGCCGTTCAAGCCCTATTCCTGAAGGAAGTGTGGTGACATCAATCTCGATGTTGTAGGTACCACCGGCAGGTAGTTCCACTCGAAAATTGCCCTCAGCGTCAGATGTGGCGGAGCCGGTGAACTCAGCGTTGCTGACCGAGATCACTACACCTGACACCGGGGTGCCGTCAGGCCCGGTCAGCGTGCCCACGATCGCATCACCCGCTGCACTTGCCGGGTTGGCTGCCACCATGCCGAAGAGGGCGAGTAGGCCGATGACGAATGCGGCCAAAGTGGCACGCAGTCGCTGGGTCACGTGACCCTCCTCTTCGAACTTCGGTCGTGTTACGGATGTGGTTGGGGAACACTACCCACAACAAAGAGCCGATGGGAGCGTTTGCAGGGATTTAGCCAGAGCTTGAACGGCGCGGACGGATCAGGCACGTCAGCCTCGCCGAACAGACGCGGTTACTTTCATCGTCAACTATCTCGATGTCGTAGGTGGCGACGGTCCGCCCCTCATGCAGGGGCGTGGCTGTTCCGTGCACGCGGCCGTCACGAACCGCTCGATGATGCGTGGCAGAAAGATCAACGCCCACCACGATGGACTCCCAGCCTGCGTGAATCCCCGCAGCGATCGAGCCGAGGGATTCGGCCAGTACAGCGCTCGCTCCACCATGGAGAAGGCCAAAGGGCTGGGTATTTCCTTCGACCGGCATTGATGCGCGAACGCGGCCCTTGCGCGCCTCCGTCAGCTCCATACCCATTCGCTCGCCAAGGGCGCCCATTCCCAAGGCGCGAACTTGCTCGGTGACATCAGGTCCCAGTGCTGACTCATCCATGGTTGAACACTAGGACGTTTGTATCGGAGGCACCGCTCGATCTACACCTACGATGCTCAGGTGGCGGTCAACAAGACAGGTGAAGTCAAACGACTTTTACTCATCGACGGCCATTCGATGGCATATCGGGCCTTCTTCGCTCTGCCAGCGGAAAATTTCGCCACATCAACCGGCCAACCTACGAATGCCGTCTATGGATTCACGTCCATGCTCATCAATGTGTTGCGCGAAGAAAAACCAACGCACATCGCCGTTGCCTTCGATGTGAGCCGGAAGAGCTTTCGAACAGACAGATTTCCGGAATACAAAGCCACCAGATCAGCGTCACCTGCGGAATTCAAAGGTCAAGTAGAGCTCATTGAAGAAGTGCTCAAAGCGTTCGACATCAAGTCATTTCGAGTTGAAGGATTCGAGGCCGACGACATCATCGCAACGCTCACAACCGAGGCGAGTGCACAAGGTTTCAGCGTGGACATAGTGACTGGTGATCGTGATGCCTTTCAGCTGGTTTCCGATGGAGTCACCGTCCTGTATCCGCGCAAGGGCGTGTCGGACCTAGCTCGTATGAGCCCTGAGGCGGTTGAGGAGAAGTACGGACTTTCTCCGGAGCAGTATCCAGATTTTGCAGCTTTGCGTGGCGATCCCTCGGATAACTTGCCTGGGATCCCTGGAGTAGGGGAAAAGACGGCACAGAAGTGGCTCGAGAAATACGGATCTCTCGGCAATCTCATTGATCATGCGGATGAAATAACGGGCAAGGTCGGAGAAGCTCTGCGTGATGCCATCCCACAGGTGCGCATCAATCGCGACCTGACCCAACTGCTGCATGATGTTCCGCTTCATGCTGGCGTTAGCAGCTGCGACTGGCGCGGATACGAGACTCAACTGGTTGACCAAGTCTTTACCGCACTTCAATTTTCTGCACTGCGCTCGCGTCTAAGCGCGCTGCCCTCGCAAGGTGAATCCGATGCTCCCACGGGCAAGTCCAGCATTGGGTCCGATCTCGCGATCAAGCAACTCCGCCCCGAAGAAATTTCCGCTGGCATCTATGCGATCGCCCTCGATGCCTCAGCGGATAATGCGGCGCTCACCTCGGACGGTCTCACTGTATACCTCGTGTCCGGGTATGAAAACGTGGCAAAAGTCTTGGAAAACTCAGCAATTCACAAGCAATTGCACGACGCGAAGCCAGTGATTCGAGCAGCCCTCGAACGAAAGCACGGATTCACAAGTCTTGATTTTGATACCGCCCTGGCGGCTTATTTATTGCAGCCGGGGCAGCGCTCATATGCGCTTGATGCCGTGGCACTTAATTACCTGGGCGTGGAGATTGAATCTGCAAGCGCCGAACAGCAATTGGAGTTAATTTCATCGGAGAAGGAGGATCATGCTGCGCTAGCTCATCGGGCTGCTCTCGTATATCAACTCCAGCAAATTGAGAGTCCACGGATCCAGAATGATGATCTGGGTGAATTGCTGCGTGACATTGAGCAACCGGTAGCCCAGGTGCTCGCCGAAATGGAGTCGGTAGGAATCGCGGTGAGTGCTGATGGGTTGGCCGAGCTTTCGTCTGAATTCGCTGGTGCAATGCGTTCCTGTGAATCTGAGGCGGAGAAGATTGTTGGTCGCCCATTCAATATGGGTTCACCCAAACAACTGCAGGAGATTCTCTTCGGGGAGAGGAATCTGCCCAAGACAAAGAAGATCAAGACGGGATACACCACAGACGCCGAAGCCCTGCAGAACCTTTATGAACAGACCGAAGATCCACTACTCGAGTTGATCTTGGCTTGGCGGGATCGAAGTAAGTTACGCCAGACCGTTGATGGCCTGATTCCTCTGATTGCCAGCGATGGACGTGTGCACACAACATTTCATCAAATGGTGGCGGCCACTGGGCGCCTGTCAAGTTCTGATCCCAACCTGCAGAACATTCCGGTGCGCACCGAGGCAGGCCGTCGCATCCGTGCCTGCTTCGTTGTTGGTGATGGATTCGAATCTCTCCTCACTGCGGATTACAGCCAGATCGAATTGCGCATCATGGCGCACGTCTCCCAAGATGCCGGCCTGATCGAAGCGTTCCTGAGCGGCGAGGACCTTCACACCACAGTTGCAAGCCAGGTGTTCGGTGTTGCGCGGTCAGACGTAAATGCTGAGATGCGACGCCAAATCAAGGCAATGAGTTACGGGCTCGCCTACGGGCTCTCACCCTTTGGTCTGTCTCAGCAATTGCGTATTTCACCAGCCGAGGCACAACAACTGATGGACGTGTACTTCGAGCGATTCGGGGGAGTACGTGACTACCTTGCAGATGTTGTCAATGAAGCGCGAACAACAGGTTTCACCGAGACAATGTTTGGGAGGCGTAGGTACCTTCCCGATCTCAATCACGATAACCGTCAAAGACGTGAGATGGCTGAGCGGATGGCTCTCAATGCCCCGATACAAGGCACCGCTGCCGACATCGTCAAAATTGCCATGCTTAACGTGGCCGCGGGCCTCGAGAATCTGGAGTCGCGATTACTCCTTCAGGTCCATGACGAACTCGTGGTGGAAGTTGCCCACGGGGAGGTCGATCAGGTGGAAGAGATCGTCCGCACTGGGATGGGATCTGCTGCAGAGCTCCTCGTTCCCTTGGACGTTTCGGTAGGAGTTGGCCCCGATTGGGAGTCCGCAGCCCACTAAAACGATAAAAGGGATATTTACGACATCAGCGACGGCCTAGTTCAGCCGGATTTCGCCCTCTCTGTGCCCTGGACTACCCTTACGGGGCTCAGCAACCGCTGGGCATACCTACTCATACGTATCGGAACTCCTACCTAATGACCGCTTCTACTACCGCCCCTGCCGTCGCCATCAATGACATCGGATCGGCAGAGGATTTCCTCGCAGCAATCGATGCCACCATCAAGTACTTCAATGACGGAGACATCGTTGAAGGCACCATCGTCAAAGTTGACCGTGACGAGGTGCTCCTTGACATCGGCTACAAGACAGAGGGAGTTATCCCCTCACGCGAACTTTCCATCAAGCACGACGTCGACCCCAACGAGGTGGTCAAGGTCGGAGATCACGTGGAAGCCCTCGTCCTCCAGAAGGAAGACAAGGAAGGCCGGCTAATTCTGTCAAAGAAGCGCGCACAGTACGAGCGCGCCTGGGGCGACATCGAGCGCGTCAAGGAAGCTGATGGCATGGTGGAAGGCCAGGTCATCGAGGTAGTCAAGGGTGGCCTGATCATCGACATCGGTCTTCGTGGCTTCTTGCCCGCATCACTGGTGGAGATGCGTCGAGTCCGCGATCTACAGCCTTATGTGGGTAAGACCCTTGAGGCGAAGATCATCGAGTTGGACAAGAATCGCAACAACGTGGTGCTCTCGCGCCGTGCCTGGCTTGAGCAGACCCAATCGGAGGTTCGCCAGACCTTCCTCACGAATCTGCAAAAGGGTCAGATCCGCAATGGTGTGGTCTCGAGCATCGTGAACTTTGGCGCATTCGTTGATCTCGGTGGGGTAGACGGTCTCGTCCACGTGTCTGAACTCTCGTGGAAGCACATCGATCATCCTTCAGAGGTTGTTGAAGTTGGCCAGGAAGTCACTGTCGAGGTACTCGACGTGGACATGGATCGCGAGCGTGTGTCGCTATCCCTCAAGTCCACCCAAGAGGATCCGTGGCAGCACTTCGCACGTACGCACCAGATCAACCAGGTGGTGCCGGGCAAGGTCACCAAGCTCGTACCGTTCGGTGCTTTCATCCGCGTTGATGAAGGAATCGAGGGCCTCGTACACATCTCCGAACTCGCAGAGCGTCACATCGAACTACCTGAACAGATCGTTCAGGTGGGAGACGAACTCTTCGTCAAGGTGATCGACATAGATCTCGAGCGTCGTCGTATTTCGCTCTCGCTCAAGCAGGCAAATGATTCCGGGGATGCTCAAGCATCTGAGGAATTCGACCCGTACCTCTACGGCATGGCACCGGCCTTTGACGATGCAGGCAATTACATCGGTCCCGAGGGCTTCGATCCTGAGACGGGCGAATGGAAGGCTGGCTTTGAAGGGCAGCGCACGGCATGGGAGCAGGAATACGCCGAGGCGCACGCCCGCTGGGAGGCCCATCGCAAGCAGGTGTCCGAAGCACGCGAAGCTGATCAGGCCGCTGCGGTGGAGACCGGCGATGCCACCAGTTACTCCTCGGCCTCCTCTGAAGCCGAAGGCTCGCTCGCCTCTGACGAGGCGCTTCAGGCCCTGCGGGAGAAGCTCACCAACGATTAATCGAAGTTCGGAGATCCGATGCGCATTGGTTTAACCGGTGGGATCGGCTCGGGTAAGTCAACGGTGGCGTCGCTGCTCGCTGAGCGCGGCGCCATCGTTATTGATGCCGACACCATCGCTCGCAGAATTGTTGAGCCGGGATCACCCGTCTTGGCTCACCTTGTTGAGGAATTCGGGCCTGACATCCTGCTCGCAGATGGCAGCCTGAACCGTGGTGAATTGGCGACTCGCGCATTCGCTTCCGAGCGGGCAACGCGTCATCTCAATGAAATAACTCATCCTGCTATCCGCGAACTTGCTGAAGCGGAACTCACTGCGGCGGAAATTCGTGGCCTTGTGGTCTATGAAATGCCGTTGCTCGTAGAAACCGGGCAGGTTTCGCTCGTGGACTACGTAGTGGTGGTTGACGTGCCGGAGGCCGATCAACTTTCTCGAGCGGTAGCGCGCGGTCTTGAAGAAGGCGATGTTCGCCAGCGCATGTCCCGTCAGGCCACCCGCGAGCAGCGCGTCGCTGCAGCAGACTTCATCATCGACAACTCGGGTACGCCCGCTGATCTTTCACAACAGGTCGATCACCTCTTGAAAACGGTCACCTCGACCTGACCCGGATGGGCAATTTCGCAAAATCCCGGGGCAGACGTACCCTGCCCACATGACGCGCCCGGTAACCGAGCTTCAGCGCACGGTGGCCCCCTTTGAGGTTGTCTCTGAGTTCCAACCCGCTGGTGATCAGCCGCAGGCAATTGCTGAGATTGCTCGTCGTATTGAGGCAGGTGAGAAAGACGTTGTGCTCCTCGGGGCAACGGGCACAGGTAAATCGGCAACAACTGCGTGGTTAGTAGAGAAACTGCAGCGTCCCACGTTGGTGATGGCGCCGAATAAGACCCTGGCAGCACAACTGGCCACAGAATTCCGAGAACTTCTGCCGAATAATGCTGTGGAGTATTTCGTTTCCTATTACGACTACTACCAGCCCGAAGCGTACGTACCACAAACTGACACATTCATTGAAAAGGATTCATCAATCAATGAGGAGGTTG
>JBJOIE010000134.1:0-3929 GCA_046047295.1 Actinomycetota bacterium
AGGAGCGCCATGACATGGTCTCCCCCAAGCGCGATACCGCGATCGCCGAAGGCGCCTACGAGCGGGGCAAGGAAGAGTCGGGCTTCGGCCGCTTCAAGATGATCCGCCGCACCCTGATCGGCGCGATGGTCCTCTTTCCCATCCCGCTGGTAGTGATGCTGCGCGATCTCTGGCAGACCAAGCCCGGTGAGAATCCGGTGGAAATGCTGTCCGTCACCGCATGGCATGAGGGGCTTCGCATCGTCCCTGACGTTGGAAATGAAACGGGCGAGGGCTCGAATGGGATCCGCCCCGAGGACATTCCGGTGGGAGGCCTGGTCTCGGCGCTACCCATCGACATCATGGAGATCCAGCACGAGGAGGGCAACCTCAACGCTCGCGGCAAGGCCGCGATCATCCTGGTTCGTATGGACCCCTCGGAAATTCGCTCGCAGCAGGGTGAGGGCTGGGACTATCAAGGGATCCTCGCCTACTCCAAGATCTGCACCCACGTGGGCTGCCCCATCGCTCTCTACGAGCATCGCACCCACCACCTGCTCTGCCCATGCCACCAATCCACCTTCGACCTCGCCGATTCGGGTGACGTTGTCTTCGGGCCGGCCGCTCGGCGCATGCCGCAGTTGCCGATTGGCGTAGATGAGGAAGGATTCCTGGTAGCACGATCAGACTTCCAAGAGCCCGTCGGACCAAGTTTCTGGGAGCGTGGATGAGCACCACCGGTTCAATGAATAAGCCAGCACCCGTGGAGAAGGTGGGCGGCGGTGTTGCCACCTACCTTGACCAGCGGCTTGGCAGCAACAAGTTCCTCGCCCGCAACCTTGGCAAGGTGTTCCCCGAACACTGGTCATTCATGCTCGGCGAAATCGTGCTCTACAGCTTCATCGTGGTGCTGCTCACCGGTGTGTATCTCACCCTGTTCTTCAACCCCTCCATGACGGAAATCCCCTACACCGGTAGCTACGTACCGCTGCAGGGCGTCATGATGTCTGAGGCCTACGCGTCATCGTTGAACATCTCCTTCGACGTCCGCGGTGGCCTGCTGATCCGCCAGATGCACCACTGGGCAGCGCTGATCTTCGTTGCCGCGATGGCCGTTCACGCATTCCGCGTGTTTTTCACCGGCGCCTATCGCAAGCCCCGCGAGCTCAACTGGATCCTCGGCGTGGTGCTTCTGACCCTCGCACTCGGCGCAGGATTCACCGGTTACTCGCTCCCTGACGATCTGCTCTCAGGAACCGGCCTGCAGATCATCCGCGGCATCATCCAAGCGATCCCCGTGGTGGGCACCTGGGGTGCATTCCTGGTCTTCGGCGGGGAATTCCCAGGCACAGACATCATCCCCCGGCTCTACTCGGCGCACATCCTGCTCGTACCGGGCCTGATCCTCGCGGTAGTCACGCTGCACTTGATCATGGTGTGGGTGCAGAAGCACACCCAGTTCCCTGGCCCAGGCCGTACCAATGACAACGTGGTGGGTTACCCGCTGCTGCCGATCTACATGGCCAAGGCTGGCGGCTTCTTCTTCGTGGTCTTCGGCATCATCGCCCTGATCGGTGGCCTGGTCACGATCAACCCGATCTGGATCTTCGGCCCGTACACCCCGGATCAGGTATCCGCTGGCACCCAGCCTGACTGGTACATCGGATGGCTTGACGGAGCCCTTCGCCTAATGCCCAACATTGAGACCGTGATTGCCGGCTACACAATCTCCTGGAACATACTCGTTCCCGCGGTGATCATCCCCGGAATCCTCTTCACCGGAATGGCCCTCTATCCCTTCCTAGAAGCCTGGGCCACCGGCGACAAGCGTGAGCACAATCTCCTTGAGCGCCCGCGAAATGCCCCGGTTCGCACCGGCATCGGCGTCATGGCGATCGTGTTCTACGGGATCCTGTGGCTCGGTGGTGGCAATGACATCGTGGCCACCGCCTTCGATTTGAGCATCAACTCGATTTCCTGGACCCTGCGCATCCTGCTCATCGTGGCTCCGCCCATCGCGTTCATCATCACCAAGCGCATCTGCCTCGGCCTGCAGCGCAAGGATCGCGAGAAGTTGCTCCATGGTTACGAGTCAGGCCGCATCCTGCGCCTGCCCCACGGTGAATTCATCGAGGTGCACGAGCCACTGAATGCCAAAGAAATGGCCGTCATCTCAGCGAAGACCGATCATGAGGTGCTCCCGGCTCCGGAGAAGTCAGATATTGATGGCGTTCGCAATCCGAAGTTCCGATCTGAAACGCTTCGTCACAAGCTCAGCAACTTCTTCTACGGCGCTAACGTGGCCAAGCCCAGCCAGACTGAAATCGAGCACGGTCAGCACCACGCGGAGGAGCAGGCATCCATCGAGGCGCCGCTGCACGAGTACGAAGACCGTGACGTGATCTATCAGGCGCATGGTGGTGTTCTGCATCACCCAGGAATGCCTAAGACCAACGCCGAGCAACTAGCCGAGCAGGAAACTCACCAGTAGTAGCTGCTCACATTCGAGTGTGCGATTTCGCTCACTTGTGGCTAGCGCGGCGCCACGTCCATCGTGCAGCAGCAATGAGGGCTAGTGCGCTTGACATTACAAGTGTGAAGCCGCTGGTGATCATAAGTGCGGTGTAGGGCATTCGCGCTACCGGTTCGATGATGAAACCGTCTGCATCTATCGTGGTTTCACCTGATGCCACGATCAGCCACAGCACAATAGTGACTGCGAAGCCGATCCCTGCAGCGATGAGCACCCTTTTATTCGTCATTCCGCGCACCTTCCCGCCCCTTGATCAAGCGCATTGAAGTCATCACAAGTGCGGCCAGAACTACACACACTCCGAGCCACAACACCATTTGCACGAGAAGGACGAGCACCACGAATACATCAATCACCGGCGTTTGATCCACGGTCACGGCATAGACGTACGAGGCGGCGCCGATAGCCGCTCCAACGAGTGCTCCCTCCAGGCTCGCGCGCCCAAGGACCACTGGAATCGAGGCCCCTGCTTGGCGTCTTAGGACCCAGGTAGTTACGCGCCAAGACAGAACGATGAAGATGGCAACCGCGACCAGGATGAGTTCTGTGACGCGTGGCCCCGAAACACCATCGACGGCCGAGCTTGTCAGCGCTAGCCATCCCCCCGAAACAACACCGGCGAGAATCGCGGCGAGCAGCCACGTGCGAATCGATGTCCGTGACATGTTCGTCTCACACCTCTAGCGGCGCCCGGTGAGCGCGCGCAATCCTCGGTACCCAGATAAGGGCAAGAATGACGGTCACAATTCCGGCCACAAATCCGAATTCACCCATCACCCAGGGACTTGATGCGATGAACATCAACGGCCATGCACTCTGCACGAGGTAATTCCAGATCCCGTGCGCGAACATTGCACTCCACACATCGTGATGCCTCTCCCAAAGTGCGCCAACGAAGAAACTGAATCCGGTAATGGCCACCGCAAAGAACACAAGACTTGCCCACGTGGGAATTCCAGGGTTCGAATAGAGACCGGGAACGAAAATCACCGGGACGTGATAGATGAACCAGATGAACACGAGAATGGAGTTGGCAGCAAGAAATGACCGTGTACGTCGAAGTTGCGGGAGCAAGTAGCCCCGCCATCCGAGTTCCTCGCCGAAGGCAAGAACACATGCCAGCGCTACGCCTGAGAGCACCTCGGTGAGCGAGATGTCCCATCCCAGGAAGGTCAGCGTTGTTCCCGGAAAAAACGAAAGGGCCAGATAGGCCACGCCCATGGCTATGCCCGGGATCATGGCCAAGGTCAGGGTCACGATGGAGGGTCGACCAATCGTGACCCGCTCACCAGTGAACCAGCGAGCCAAGAGCGCGGCAATAGCCGGCACGTACATGAATCCGAGAATCAGTAATTCCGCGGTCGACGCATCCATGACGTACATGGCCATGATGAGTGGCAGGCCGAGGAGGGCTACG
>JBJOIE010000135.1:0-2650 GCA_046047295.1 Actinomycetota bacterium
CCAGTCCTCCGGGGTGACGTCTATCGAATCGCACCAACTCGTGATGCCAGCCGAGGTGATGAGCACATTCGGCACACCAAGCTCGACGTGAACCTTCGCGAACGCTGAATTGACACTCTCTGGATTGGTGACATCCGAGTGCAGACCCATGGCCGGCACCCCGGTGCTCTCGGCTAGTGCTGCGGCAGCCGCATCAACCTCGGGGAGCACATCAAGGAGTGCGATCGATGCACCTTCTCTGGCGAGTCCGTAGGCCAAGGTAAGACCAATTCCCCGCGCACCCCCGGTGATAACGGCAACCTTGCCCGAGCACCTCATATTGCTCCCTGATGTTGATATCGCAGGTGGTAGTTGACTGCAAGTAATTCTAGTAATTACGTACGCAGCCAATCTTTGGAATTACCTGACGGGAAGAAGCGCTTCACATCAGGCAGTTCAGAAATGCGCGCGCGGGCTTCGGCCAAATCTGACACAACTCCCAGCGCCTTCCACTGCACTGCAGCATTGCCCAATGCCGTTGCCTCAACGGGGCCAGCAATCACTTCCTTATTGGTTGCGTCTGCCAACCACTGCATGAGTGGTGCAATGCGTGTAGGACCTCCAACAACGTGAAGTGTGTTGCGGCGTCCACCTGCGAGTTTTTCGATCTCAGTGGCTCGTTTGGCGATGGTGATCACCATCGATTCAAAAAGTATGCGCACTAGTCCGCCACGGGAGCCATCCCAATTACCCGTGATGTGTGCGGCGATGCGCTCTGGTGATTGCCCGGGGCTTGCTAAATCCGGCATGTCCACGTCAACAAATCCAGCGAAGGCCGGCGCAGCCCACGCGGCTTCGAGTAATTCCGGTACTTCTGGTGAAGCACCATCCTCTTTTGCCCACCACTTACGGCACTCCTCGAAGAGCCACATCCCGCTGACATTGCGCAACATGCGCACCGTGCCATCCACGCCGAGTTCGTGGGTCACGTTGGCTTCTCGCGCAGCATCGGTGGGCACAAGCCCTCGACCCTCAAGTCCGATGAGTGCCCAGGTTCCCATCGAAAGGAAAAGGCTGCCGCCAGCATCGGCTGTTGGTATTGCGGCGAAGGCACTCGCGGTGTCATGGCCGCCAACGCTGATGTGGGTCAACTGGGCACCGCTGGGAAGTTCCATGCGTCCGCGGATGGTGCCGGGCTCCTGCAAGGGTGGGAAAGCGTCGATCGGCAGACCAAGGGCGTCAAGAACTGGAAGAGACCATTGACGGGTTCGGACATCCACCAGGGCGCCGGTGGAAGCGTGGGTGACGTCTGCGCCCACGTGGCCGGTGAGCAGGAAGCCCAGGTAGTCCGGCGCCGGTAGGAAGGTTGCACCTGCGCCCACGCGAACGGGGTCTTCCACAGCGAGTTGATACACCGTATTAATAGGCATGAACTGAATACCGGTGGCGGCATAGAGCTCAGGCCAGGCGATGGCCTGGTGCACCACGTCAACGCCCTCGTTATTGCGAGGATCCCGATAGCAGCGCATGGGTCCCAGGGCACGGCCATCGGAGATCACACCGAAGTCCACCCCCCAGGTGTCGATGGCGAATGATTCTGCACCGAGGGCGGCGGCTTGCTCGAGGCCCTTAGTGATCTCAGCAATGAGGGAATCCACCTGCCACAACCAGGCACCGGATTCCTCATGCGGAATATTGGGAAACCGGATGAGCTCGGTGAGTTCGGGGGCGGAAGTGCCCAGATCGGCGAGCACCACTCGGCCGCTGGTGGCGCCAAGATCTACTGCGGCAACCTTCATTGCAGGCGCCGATGGGGACGAATGGGCACGCTGCATCGTAGAGCGGCTGCCGCCGCCATGGGCCGCATCGGTAACCTTCGCTTCTGCCCATCACCAGCCTGCTTGACCACGTTCGTCTGAGGAAGTGACATGACCACCCCGCAAGACTCCGGCCGCGATGCCGAGCGTTATGACCCCACGGCCATCCAAGAGCGTTGGCTTCCGGTCTGGGATGAGTTGGCCCCATTCCGCTCGGGCAACCCGGATGACCCGAGGCCCAAGAAATACGTGTTGGACATGTTCCCCTATCCCTCCGGTGATCTACACATGGGTCACGCTGAGGCCTATGCATTGGGTGATGTGATTGCCCGCTACTGGGTACAAAAAGGATTCAACGTGATGCACCCCATCGGGTGGGACGCGTTCGGTTTGCCCGCGGAGAACGCCGCAATTAAGCGCGGTGAGAATCCCGGGCTGTGGACCTACGAGAACATTGATCAGCAAAAGGCGTCGATGCGCAGATATGCGTGTTCCTTCGACTGGGATCGCGTGCTCAATACGTGCGATCCCGAGTATTACAAGTGGAACCAATGGTTCTTCCTACAGATGTATGAACGCGGACTCGCCTACCGCAAGGACAGCGCAGTTAACTGGTGTCCGCAGTGTCAAACAGTTCTCGCTAATGAGCAAGTGGTTGCCGGATTGTGTGAACGCTGCGATTCACCAGTGACTAAGAAGAAATTGACCCAGTGGTACCTACGCATCACGGAGTACGCGGATCGTCTGCTTGACGATATGCAAGATCTTGAGGGAAAGTGGCCCGAGAAGGTGCTGTTGATGCAGCGCAACTGGATCGGTAAGTCAACGGGCGCTGAAGTGAAGTTTGAAATTGA
>JBJOIE010000136.1:0-5089 GCA_046047295.1 Actinomycetota bacterium
CGCCACGGCTTTTCGATGCGCATCAATCAAACCGTGGTTCTTCATCGCGGCTGCGCTTGAGTTCGAAGAAGCCGGGGGTGGCGGCAACCATCAACGTGCCATCCCACAGGCGTAAGGCATCCTCACCAAGCGGTGCCGGGGTAACGATGGGTCCAAAGAAGGCAACGGGGTCACCCTGCGCGCCAGGCACGGCAATTACCGGGGTGCCTACGTCATCACCCACCAGGTCGACGGCCCGCTGGTGACTCGCCCGCACCTGCTGGTCGAATTCGGTCGAGTTAGCTGCAGCAGCTAGGTCTGGATCGAGGCCGGCATCTGCGATGGATTCAGTGATGATCTTCGGGTAATCCGTGCGTCCCTCCACGTGCAACCTAGTGCCGAATGCGGTGTACAGCGGGCCGAGAACGGCATTCCCATCACGCTCTGCGGCGGCGACACAAACCCTGACCGGACCCCACGCTGCATCCATAGCTGCCTGGTATTGCGGTGGTATCGGGCGCCCTTCATTCAAGACGGCAAGACTCATCACGCTCCAGGTCACCTCGAGGTCACGCAGCCGCGCCACCTCCATGAGCCACCGGGACGTGATCCACGCCCAGGGGCACATCGGATCGAACCAGAACTCCACGTCAGCCTTCACGCCCAGAAACATACTCAAATTGCGATGATGGAAGGATCTCGCCATGACCACCAGCGAGAACATCACCCGGGCCGAAGCCCACGATCGTGCCGCCACCATTTCCGCCGAGAGCTATCGAGTGGAACTCGATCTCCGCGGAGACGGCCCGACGTTTCGCTCGGTGACCACCGTCGAATTCACGTGTTCAACCCCCGGGGCAAGCACCTGGCTCGACCTCATCGCACCAAGAGTCATCAGCGTGGAATTGAATGGTCGGTCCCTCGACGTAGCTTCCGTGGTGGATGGGGCTCGCATCACCCTGTCCGATCTTGCCGATCGCAACACGGTTCAGGTGGTTGCTGATGCCGCGTATATGAACACCGGTGAAGGCTTACATCGATTCATCGATCCGGTGGATGGTGAGACGTACCTCTACACGCAATTCGAATCCGCGGACGCCCGCCGCATGTACGCCTGCTTCGAACAACCCGATCTCAAGGCCACCTTCGGACTCACAGTTCTAGCGCCGTGCCACTGGCAAGTAGTGAGCAACTCCCCCACGCCGGAAAAGGAAACCCTCACCGACGGCGGATGCCGCTGGGAATTCGCGCCCACTCCCCGGATGTCCACCTACATAACAGCCTTGGTGGCCGGTCCCTACCACGTGGTTCGTGATGAATACGCGGGCAAACACGGCACGTACCCCCTCGGAGTGTTCTGCCGGGAGTCCCTCGCTGAATTCCTTGACTCTGATGAAATCCTCACGGTGACCAAACAGGGCTTCGCGTTCTTTGAAGATCAGTTCAAGGTGCCGTATCCGTTTGCCAAGTATGACCAGCTCTTCGTCCCGGAATTCAATGCCGGTGCGATGGAAAATGCGGGCTGCGTCACCATTTTGGAGGATTACGTTTTCCGCTCGCGGGTAACGCAGGCTGCCTATGAACAGCGGGCAAACACCGTCCTGCATGAACTTGCGCATATGTGGTTCGGCGATCTGGTGACCATGACATGGTGGGATGACCTCTGGCTGAATGAGTCATTTGCTGAGTGGGCCGCGCATCACGCGAATGTGCACGCCACTCGTTACACGGATGCCTGGACCACTTTTGCGAATCTGCGCAAGGCTTGGGCCTACCGGCAGGATCAATTGCCGTCCACGCATCCGATCGCCGCAGACATGGTCGATTTGGACGCTGTGCGCGTCAACTTTGATGGCATCACCTACGCCAAGGGAGCCTCTGCACTGCGACAACTCGTTGCCTGGGTTGGTGAAGACGAATTCCTGGCAGGCCTACACAACTACTTCACTAAGCACGCCTGGGGAAATACCGAACTCAAAGATTTGCTGAGTGAGCTTGAGGCAACGAGCGGCCGCGATCTTTCCGGTTGGACCCGGGAATGGCTGCAGACGAGTGGCGTTAACCTGCTGCGTCCGGTCATCACCACACAAGATGGAACATATACATCCGTTGTTATCGAGCAGGAACCGCCAAGTGTTCCTGAGGGACTTGAACCCGTCTTACGATCGCATCGCGTGGGTATTGGTCTGTATGACGTGAATGATGGAGAACTGCAGTTACGCGAGCGATTCGAAATCGATGTGGTGGGGGCCCAAACGCCCATCAACCAGCTCGTCGGTAAAAAGGCTGCAGATCTCTTCTTGGTGAATGATCAGGATCTGACCTTCGCCAAGATTCGCCTCGATGAATCCTCGTGGCGGACTGCCACGCAACACCTGGGCTCGGTTGCCGATTCACTCACGCGGGCACTGATCTGGAGTGCGGCCTGGGACATGACCCGTGATGGGGAAGTCCCCACCGGGGAGTTCTTGGAGCTGGTGCTGGCTGGAATTCCAGCCGAAACCGATATCGGGGTGGTGCAGGGCGTGCTGCGTCAGCTACGCGCGGCAATCGATCAATTCGCCACGGATGCGCACCGCGAGGAATACCTACTGCGCCTTGCCAACGCGATGCATACCTTGGCGCGTTATGCCGAACCCGGAAGTGATCATCAACTCGCCTTCGCCCGTGCATTCGCCGCTGCTGCGGTGACGAACGCACAACTTGAAACCGTGCGTTCCTTGCTTGAGGGTTCCGAGGTGTGGGATGGGCTGGTTATCGACGTTGATTTGCGCTGGCACCTACTGACGTGTCTGGTGAGTGCAGGTTCCATGGGATTCGATGACATCGCTACCGAACTCACTCGCGATGACACCGCCACCGGCCGGCGTCATGCCGCAGCTGCTCGCGCAGCCATTCCCACAGCCGAGGCCAAGGCGGCGGCATGGGATTCCATCACTACAGATACCGAACTGCCCAATGCCATCGTCGATGCGATGATCGCCGGATTCACGCAACGGGACCAGATCGCGCTGCTCACTCCGTACCGCGAGCGCTACTTCCATATCCTGGAAGACGTCTGGGCCAACCGCACGATGGAGATAGCTCAATCCATCACGATGGGGCTCTATCCAGTCTTCCTCATTGATAACACCACCGTGGAACTGACCGATGAGTATGCGAAGGGTGATATCAACTCTGCTCTGCGCCGCTTACTCTCAGAGGGCAGCGATGGCGTGAAGCGCGCCATACGCGCTAGGCAAGCAGATGCCAGTTACCAGTTGAAGTAGAACGCTGCTCTTTACGCAGGTTCGTGCAGGTGCAAAACGCGCGGGGCTCGCGCATGCTCACCGAGCAAGGCCAGCGAATCCCGAATACCAGTTTCCAGCGCGCCAACATCTACTCCCGAACGCAGGGCTAAGACAGCGTGCGCGGCTGACCTGTCATCCAGGTGCACGCGCGCGTCCTGACCAGTAACGATCTCCGCGCGCCCGGCGGCAGGATCCACGGCGAGGAGCACCGCAGAGCGTGAATCCCGCAACCCTGCGTGCATAACCTCCGCCGTATCGCGACCAGCAATATGACCGATGAACACCGCAAACTCCAAACCCGAGACCTGGCGGGCTAGATCCACTCGCTGCTGAATGTGATCGCGCAAATCCTGGGAAACACCGGGAAAACTCGGATCTCCTGTCCACGTGCCACCGGCACCTCCGATGCGAAGGCGTGCCGCCTCCGGAGATAGTGCATCACTGACTCGAGTGGGATCGGGAAGCGGTGAACCGCTCACAATGAGGGAGGAAGTACCAAGCTCACCCTCGGGACCCTGGCGAATCCAACTCGGCAAGTTCACCGCAATTGCGATGAATGCAGCGAGAGCCAGGGGAATTCCAATGATGGTGAGGATCAGGTTGGCGTCCATACCGTCAGCCTAGCTCGCGGGCTGAGGCCTCAACCGAAGGAGCCATTCGGGATGCGCCATCAACGATTCAAGAAGCACCGGTGCCCCAGAAGCATCTGCCACGGGCACGCACCAATTCGGATATTCACGATTCGTGCCCGGTTGATTCTGCGCTCGCCGATCGCCCACCACATCGGGAATGCCGATACCGAGCATGACGCACGGAGATGCAGCCAAGGCCCGGTAGAGCGCCGCCAACATCTCGTCCTTACCGGCCTCGGATTCCACATCAACGGATTCCGCGAGCCATCCCTGACCAACCAAGACATCACGCCAACGGGCCCGCTCAGCTGCGGCATTGACATACTCCACAGTGGGATCACCGGTGAGCAGACCCAATTCGGCGCGAATCCGAACGTGTTCATCGCGCAGATAACCAGCAGTTGGCGGGAGATCGTGCACGCTGACACTTGCCAAAACATTACGCCGCCAGTGCTGGGGCAGGAGCACTTCGCCATGTGCTCCGGCTTCAAACCACAGGATGCTCGTCCCGAGCAGTCCACGGTCGGCAAGTTCGCGTTGCACGTACTCAGCAACGGTGCCGAGGTCTTCTCCGACCACGATGGAACCTGATAACTCCGCTTCAATACTCAAGATGTTCAACAACGCATCGTGATCGAAGGTCACGTACGTGCCTTCACTGGCATTCATGCCACGTGGCACCCACCACATTCGGAAGAGCCCCAGGATGTGATCGATACGCACTCCACCACTCGTGGACATGAGATTGCGCAGCATGGTTCTAAAAGGCACATAGGCGGCATTGGCCAACGCATCTGGACGCCAGGGTGGCTGCTGCCAATCCTGGCCCAACTGGTTGTACATGTCAGGGGGTGCGCCAACGGTCGCACCCTGCGTTAAGACATCCTGTAGAGCCCATGCATCGGCACCGGATTTGTGTACGCCTACGGCAAGGTCACTCAGGATGCCTACGCCCATCCCTGCTTGACGTGCATCGCGTTGCATCCTCTGCAACTGCTCGTGGGAAATCCACTGCAACCATTCATGGAACCGAATTCGCTTTTCTCGCTTCTTAGCGAAGGCGCGCACCGCTTTGGACTGCGGATGACGGAAACGCTTCGGCCACTTTTGGTACTCCGTGCCGTACTTCTCGGCCAGCACACACCAGATTGCGAAGTCACGCAAACCTTCACCCTGCTGCTGGCAGAA
>JBJOIE010000137.1:0-2524 GCA_046047295.1 Actinomycetota bacterium
GTGAGGATGTAACGAGCCTGATCTGCCACGATATCCACTTTCTCAATCACGCTTTCTCAATCACGCTTTCTCAATCACGCTTTCTCAATCACGCTTTCTCAATCACGATCGGTATGCCTGCACGCCAGCGCAGCAATGGGCCGTAGCCTACTTAGTGAGGCGTGAACAACCCTGAGGAGTGTTATGAGCACGATGCGAGCGGCCACCTATAGCAAGACCGGGCCTGCCACGGATGTCCTCACCGTCAAAAGCCTCCCCCTGCCAAAACCGGGCCCGCATCAGGTTCGGGTGAAGTTGGCATTCTCAGGGGTGAACCCCACGGATGTGAAGTCCCGAGCCGGGCTCACGCCGCGAAGCATGGGCAAGTTTCAAATTCCTCACCACGATGGTGCTGGGGTGATTGATGTGGTGGGCGCGAGCGTGGATCCCTCACGCATCGGAGAGCGCGTCTGGGTAATGCTCGCAGCTGACAACAACGCCTATGGAACAGCAGCGGAGTACTGCGTTGTTGATGTGAAGCACGTGCTACCACTTCCCGCTGATGTCCCATTTGAGATGGGTGCAACGCTCGGCGTTCCTGCTGTCACCGCTGCCTACTGCCTGTTTGCAGACGGCCCCATTGACGGCCAACAGGTCCTCATCCATGGCGGTGCTGGTGGCGTGGGGCGTGCCGCAATTCAACTCGCAAAGTGGGCTGGTGCCACGGTCCTCGCCACAGCGAGCACGCCGGAAAAACAAGTGATCGCCCGTGAAGCTGGTGCTGATTTCGTTTTTGATTACCGAGATCCAGACGTTGCCGAATCCATCCGTGCGGTTGCGCCAAAGATTCGGCGCATTATTGAGGTGAATCTCAACGCAAATATGGATCTTGACCTGGCGGTGAGCAATCCGGGAACGGTGATTGTTGTCTATGCGGCCGATGGTGAAGACCCGGTGCTGCCACGCAGACGCTTCATGAGTGCCTGTGTAACGCTGCAATTCATGTTGCTTTATAAC
This sequence comes from Actinomycetota bacterium, assembly GCA_046047295.1. Lineage (GTDB taxonomy): Bacteria > Actinomycetota > Actinomycetes > S36-B12 > S36-B12 > VGCC01. Next base: position 997 of record JBJOIE010000137.1, read on the forward strand.
ACCGAACCTCAGAAGTTCACCAAGGCGCTGGAAGCAACGCAGGAGGCACTGGCTGCTGGTGCGCTCACCATGCCACCAGTGCGCTACTTCGGCATCACCGAAATTGTTGACGCGCACCTGGCCCAGGAAGCAGGGCCAGAATCCCGCATCCTCATCGATCTGAGTAAGTGATCACTTCTTGCGGATGTACTGCACGAGTGCAGCCACGACAGCCACTACGCCAATAACTATCAAGCCTGCCCAGTAGATGGCGTATTCCCCGAGGGAGACCACGCCAGGCATTAGTCGGCCCGCGAGGTGAGGTGCCAGCCATGGCAGGCCGGGCATGAGTAGCACCGGCACTCCTGCCGGCGGGTGATCCCTCCAGAGAACTCACGGGTAACGGCTGCGGTGTGCAATGCGGAGACCGCCTCGGAGTGATCGCGGAATCGGGTCTTGCCAGAAGCGGGGCAGGTGCCCAGGTGCTTACGCGCCTTTCCACGGCGCGATGGAAAACGATGTGCAGAAATTCCCATGATGACCCCCATTAATACGTGACTGTCCTGCGTGGCCCCTACTTGAAGGAGGCTAACGAGGGGGTCTGACACGAAGCCATCATCCGCGGATGGGGTTATCCAACGTCCACTGCGAGGAATCGGCCATCGCCGGTCCAAGACCCTTGTAATCACCGGTGAGTGAGGTGAAGGTGTTAACGAAGGTGTTGAAGCCCGGGCCTGAAGCGCTTTCGCCGAGGGTGAGTTTCACCTTGGTGTACTTCTCCACATTGCCGGCCGCGCAGCTAGGCACGCAGACGTTGTTATAGAGGGTGCCGGTACCAATGGCACCGTTGTTATCCCACTTAGACCATGTGATGTTGCCGAAGTACACGCCGCCGTCACCGCAGGCGAAGACGATCTGCTTGGGCTTGTAATCGAGGGTGCCCTGGCAATTCACGATGTAGGTCTTACCGGGATCCGGGCTGCTTGTTGCTGCAGTTGCGGAGGTACCGGCGCCGATGGCGGCAAGGCCAGCAAGTGCAGCAATACCTGATGCGGTGACAACGCGAATATTCATGGGGCTCCTTAGTTCAGTACCGCGATGGTACGTCCCCGATGGATGATTACCGCGAGCCGCGCGTGGCGCGGGCCTGCTCCATCCCGCCAGCCATGAACTCCCGTGCCTTGGTGGCCAGATCCATGGAATCACTCCACAGGTTCCGCCACACGGCCAATGTGTTGGAGAGCTGCGGATCCACCACCGCCGAGGAGAAGGATTCGAAGGTCATTGGGCCGGTGTAGTCCATGTCGGCCAATGCGCCGAACACCTCTTCGAAGTCGATGGTGCCATCACCAAGGTAGCCACGATTTGATTCACCGATGTGTACGTAGCCGAGACGATCCCCGCAGAGTAGAAGTGGCTTTCGGAAACCGTTCTCCTCGATATTCATGTGATACACGTCTGCGTGCACCACCACGTTGGGTTCATCCACGATGTCCATGAAGTCCAGGGTTTGCTGCACGGTGTTGAGCAGGTTGCTCTCATAGCGATT
>JBJOIE010000138.1:0-5152 GCA_046047295.1 Actinomycetota bacterium
GCCAACTCCTTGAGCTTCAGTGCACCCTCCAGGGCCACGGGGAAACCCACGTGGCGACCAAGGAAGAGCACCGAGGTGGCATCCGCGAGCTCCTGGGCGAGTGCGCGGATGGGTTCTACCGTGTCCAAGACCAAATCCACCTTCTGCGGCATATCGCTGAGATCGGCTAATACCGCACGAATTTCATCCTCGAACATCGCATTGCGCACTTGGGCAAGGAACAGACCTACCAGGTATGCCGCGATGATCTGGGTGAGAAAAGCCTTGGTGGACGCAACAGCGATCTCCGGACCGGCGTAGGTGTAAAGCACGGCATCTGATTCGCGTGGAATGGTGGATCCCACGGTGTTACAGATGGCCAACGTACGCGCACCCTGCTCCTTGGCGTAGCGCAATGCCATCAGGGTGTCCATGGTTTCACCGGATTGAGAAATGGCAATCACGAGTGAATCCGGACCAACAATGGGATCGCGATAGCGGAATTCACTGGCGAGTTCCACGTCAACCGACAGCCGGGTCCAGTGTTCGATGGCATATTTAGCCACCATGCCCGCGTGCGCGGCAGTTCCGCATGCGATCACAACCACCTTGCTGATGTCGCGAAATACCGATTCATCCAGAGTCAGTTCATCAAGTTGAATGCGGTGCTCGGAATTGATCCGCCCGCGCAGGGAATCGGCCACCGCCTTGGGTTGCTCAGCAATTTCCTTGAGCATGAACAGGTCAAAGCCGCCCTTCTCCGCGGCCGAGGCATCCCAGGTGACCGTGAAGGGCGTGGTCACAACCGGGTTCCCCGAGAAATCGGTGACCTCCACGCCCTCGGGGCGCAGCACCACGATCTGGTCCTGGCCTAGTTCAAGGGCCTCGCGGGTGTGTTCCACGAAAGCGGCAACATCGCTGGCCAGAAAGTTTTCGCCCTCACCTAAACCCACCACCAACGGTGAATTCCGCCGTGCGCCAACCACAAGATCTGGCTGTGTGCAGTCAATCGCCACCAGCGTGAATGCACCTTCCAAGCGGGAGCAGACCGCCTGCATCGCCGTGGGCAGCGAATTGTTCACCGCAGGCAATGCTTGCGCCAGTAGGTGCGCCACCACCTCGGTATCCGTTTCTGACGAGAGGTGCACACCCTGTGCGGTGAGTTCATCACGCAGAACCGCGAAGTTTTCGATGATGCCGTTGTGGATCACAGCGATTCGGCCATCCGCGCTGACGTGGGGATGGGCATTGGAATCGGTGGGGCCACCGTGAGTGGCCCAACGGGTATGCCCAATACCGGTGGTGGAATCAGGTAGCGGATCTGCACCGAGCAGGGATTCCAAGTTGGCAAGCTTGCCGGCCTTCTTGCGGGTCTCTAGGTGCCCATCGGCCACCACGGCCACCCCGGCGGAGTCGTAACCGCGATATTCCAACCGGCGCAGGCCCGCAACCACCACTTCAAGTGCCTGCTTCTGGCCTACGTACCCGACGATCCCGCACATATCCGCCAGCCTACGCGCCCGGTAGGCCAAGATGAGGCGTGCTCACCCTCCGCGCCATCGTGCCGGCTGATCTTGCTGATCAGGCCGAGGCGATCCTTCGCCAGGCACCCAGCATGACGGCACTCACCCGGATTCGGGGCGCCGCCGTGGAACCACCCGGCGATGTGCTCACCGCCAACCTCGAACGCGATGCGATCAATGATGTGGTCACTTCCCTCAAGGCGCTGGGAGTGACTAAAGAGGGTTCACTCGATCTCAACGATCATGAGACCTGGATTTCAGAACGTGCGCTAGCGGCCGAGGAGAAATCCCCTGACAACGACAACGTGGTCTGGGCCGAAGTCATCGAGCAGGCTTACGCACAAACCAGGCTTTCGGGCATCTTCATCGCCTTCATGATCATGGCCACGATGTTGGCGGCCATCGCGGTGATCACAGATTCCCCGATCCTGGTGGTGGGCGCCATGGTGCTGGGCCCGGAATTCATGTGCGTGGTGGCACTCGGTTTGGCACTCGTCCGGCACAAGCACTTCTTGCTGGTGCAGTCGGTTCGTACGTTGATTGCGGGATTCGCCATTGCCATCGCAGTTACCGTGATTGCCACAGAGATTGCTCGCCTCGTAGGACTTGTCTCCATTGACGACATCACCGCATCACGCCCGGGCGTTGAGTTCATCTACGAGCCCAACTGGTGGTCATTCATCGTGGCAATCATTGCCGCGAGCGCGGGAATTCTCTCCCTCACCAGTTCGATGGCAACGGGAATCATTGGCGTTTTCATCTCCGTCACAACCATCCCGGCGGCCGGAAATATCGCCGTGGCCACGGTCTTCGGTCAGTGGAATCAGGTTGCCGGTAGCGGGTTCCAGCTCGTCATCAACATCGTGGGAATGGCATTTGCCGGTTGGATCACGCTACTGATTCGCAGCGCGATGTCACATCGGGTTAGTCGGTTGCTAGCTCAGCGAGAACAACGCCGGCAATTGCGTCGGCAACGGCGCGCGCCTGCGACTCGGTAGGTGCCTCCACCATCACCCGAATGAGTGGTTCGGTACCCGAAGGTCGAAGTAAGACCCGACCATTACCCGCCAACTCGGATTCCGCGGCGTCAACCGCAGCGGTGACGGCTGTTGCATCTGCCAACCTGGTGCGGTCCACCCCGCTTACGTTGACCAGGACCTGTGGGAACTTCTCCACCGTGGCGGCGAGTGCGGCCAAAGTCTCACCCGATGCTTTCACGCGCGCGAGCAGGTGCAATGCGGTGAGTAATCCATCACCAGTGGTGGCGTGATCGAGCATCACCACGTGACCGCTTTGCTCACCTCCCAGGGCGAAGCCACCGGCGCGCATCGCTTCGAGAACGTAGCGATCACCCACACCTGTTTCCACGAGTTCAATGCCTGCGGTCTGCATGGCGAGTTTGAAACCAAGGTTTGACATCACGGTGCCCACCACCGTGTTCCCGTGCAGGGAACCGGAATCGCGCAGCGCAATGGCCAGGATCGCGAGGATGTGATCACCATCAATCACCGAACCGTCGGCAGCTACCGCCAAACATCGATCCGCATCACCATCATGGGCAATGCCCACATCAGCTCCATGTTCAGTGACAGCCGCGATCAAATCTCCCAAGTGCGTGGAGCCGCAGTTCTCATTGATGTTCAGCCCATCGGGCTGTGCATGGATGGCAATCACATCGGCACCGGCTGCCTTTAGCGCCAACGGCGCAACGACGGAGGCCGCACCATTCGCGCAATCCACCACCACTTTCAAGCCCACGAGTCCGTTGGGCAGCGTGGTGAGGAGGTAATCCACGTAGCGCTGACCCGCGGTGTCATCGTGACGCACCCGTCCTACGGCTTCACCCAGCGGGCGCTCCCATGGTTCTTGGAGCCGCTGCTCGATGGCATCTTCGATGGGGTCGTCAAGCTTGTGTCCACCGCGCGCAAAGAACTTGATGCCGTTATCGGGCATCGGATTATGCGAGGCCGAGAGCATCACACCGAGGTCGGCACCGGAATCAGCCACCAGCCAGGCGACCGCGGGCGTGGGCAACGCACCTACCGTGATGGCGTCAACACCGGCACTCGCGAGACCAGCAACAACCGCGGCCTCCAGGAATTCACCGGATGCACGGGTATCACGCCCCACGATGGCGAAGGGTCGATGACCACGGAAAGCGCCGGCGTCGGCGAGTACGTGGGCAGCCGCCACCGATAGGTCGAGGGCGAGTTCCGCCGTGACATCGCGGTTGGCAAGCCCCCGAACCCCATCGGTGCCAAAGAGGCGCCCCACGTAATTAGCGCTTGCTGTATTGCGGCGCCTTACGCGCCTTCTTCAGACCGTACTTCTTACGTTCCTTGGCTCGCGGATCACGGGTGAGGAAACCAGCCTTCTTCAGCAGCGGGCGGTTTCCTTCGGTATCGATCCCGTTGAGCGCACGGGCAATTCCCAAGCGCAATGCACCAGCCTGGCCGGAGATGCCGCCACCGTTGATGCGAGCGATGACGTCGAACTTGCCCTCGGCACCCAGGGTGACGAATGGCTCATTCACCTCTTGCTGGTGCACCTTGTTGGGGAAGTACTGATCCAGGGTGCGGCCGTTGATGGTCCACTGCCCGGTGCCGGGAACGATGCGCACACGCGCAACGGCTTCCTTGCGGCGGCCAGTGCCACCACCGGGGGCGGTGACCACATCGCGCTGCACAACCTTGCGCTCCGGGGTGGAGGTGCTGTATTCCGACGGTGCTTCTGCCTCTACGTCGAAATCGTCTTCTTCGATGATTACCTCAGTCATGGAAATTCTGTCCTTCTGCCGCTACTGGGCAATCTGCGTAATAGTGAAAGGCTGGGGATTCTGCGCAGCATGGGGATGCTGATCGCCGGTGTAGACCTTGAGCTTCTTGATCTGCTGACGGCCCAACTTATTGTGCGGAAGCATGCCTTTGACGGCCTTCTCCACCGCGAGGCTCGGATTAGTTTCCAAGAGCTCCGCGTAGGAGGTTGCTGTCATGCCACCCGGGAAACCAGAGTGGCGGTAGGCCATCTTCTGCTCGCGCTTGGCGCCGGTGAGGGCAACCTTGTCCGCGTTGATGATGATCACGAAATCGCCGGTATCTACGTGCGGGGCGAACGTGGGCTTGTGCTTACCGCGCAGGAGCGTGGCAGCGTGGGTGGCCAAACGGCCGAGCACCACATCAGTGGCGTCAATAACGTGCCAGGTGCGAGTGATCTCGCCCGGCTTGGGGGTGTAGGTGCGCACAGCGCCGCCTTTACTCTCGTAGGGACCGGTTTCTGCACTTCCCTACCGAGGTGGGGAAGCCGTACTGGGCACCTTCCGGGTGACCAGGCCGCCGTGTCCGGGAGGACGGGCAGCACTGGGCAAGGCTACCGGGGCCCCGGTATTCCCCCAAATCCGGGCCATCCGCAACGGATTTGGGCTAGCGTCAACGTGTCCCCCACCCTGGAGTAGCCGTGAAGCGCACCGCCGCCGCAGCCCTTGCCCTCGTCCTCGCAGCCAGCGTTGCTGCGGCCACCCCCGCCTTCGCCGCGGACATCGCCAAGGCCGGTTTCCAGACCAGTAACCCGCCAGCCTCGGCCCCACCCGGGGTCTCCCCTGAGGTGTTCTATGACTCGGCCACCGGCACCTATTACCTGCTCACCACGAGCAT
>JBJOIE010000139.1:0-2676 GCA_046047295.1 Actinomycetota bacterium
GTGTGACCGATGGCAACGTGGCCGTGCAGGGAATCAAGGCTCGCCTCGGTGAATACCTGTGACACCAGGCCCATGTCCTTATAGACCACGATATGCGAGCCATCGCTGACGGCAATACCCGCACTTTCTTGACCCCGATGCTGGAGGGCGTAGAGCCCGAAGTAGGTGAGCTTGGCAACTTCATCACCAGGGGCCCATACGCCGAAAACGCCACATGCATCCTGGGGACCACGTTCACCTGGGTAGACCTCGTGGGTCAATCGACCGTCACCGCGGGGCACAGCCCAACCCTATGTGAAGCACTCCGTTGGACGGTGAGCGCTGCCAGCGCTTCTACGCGTCGGTTGGGAAGTACGAGCCATGCCCTGCCACAGCCAGCGGAAGATACGGAGTCAAGTCCGCCCGCTCACCACTTGCCCGCACCCGCCCCGACCGAAGTCCCTCGGCCCAACTCAGGTGCCCCACCACGAGTTCCAACCAGGTGCGGGCATCCATCTCAATCACGGCCTTGGGCGTTCCACGCCGATGTGCTGGGCCCTCGATCACCTGCACCGCAATAAATGGTGGCACCCGTAATTCCACGCTTCGTCCCGGCGCGACCTCCTCCAACGCCCGCACGCTGGCGCGCACCACTTCTTTGACACGCGCTCGATCAGCGCTATCCCAGTTACCCAGTAACTCGGCAATATCAGCAGCGTGCATGCTCATGCATGATCAACTGAGGGCGGCAGGAATGGTGCGCTCATGAACCTCGCGCAATTCAGCCAGGGTGATCGTAAACAAATCCCCGAATTGAAGTACCTGAGTATCAGACGTGAATCCGGCGTCTTGTCCAAGCCCGGAATCCACCACACCAATGCGCTCGGCGGGCAGCCCGCGCGCAGCGCACATCTCAGTAAAACGCAGTTCCTCACTGCGCGCCACCACAACGATGGCTCGGCCCGCGGATTCACTGAACAGGAACACGAAGGGATCGAACGTATCGGGTATCCACACCCGCGCACCAACACCACTGCGCAATGCCATCTCGACGAGGGCTTGCCCGATTCCACCATCGGAAACATCGTGGGCTGCGGTGAGCATGCCGTCGCGAGATCCCGCCACGAGCACTTCACCCAGCAGGCGCTCAGCTGCGAGATCCACCTGAGGTGGCAATCCACCGAGATGACCGTGCAGATGCTCCCATTCACTGCCGCCGAATTCATCGCGAGTGGTACCGAGAACGTAGATCAATTCACCGTCTGGACCCCAGGCCATTGGTGTTCGGCGATCCACGTCATCGATCACACCCAACACGCCAACAACGGGGGTGGGCAGAATCGCGGTCTCACCGGTTTGGTTATAGAAGGAGACGTTGCCGCCAGTCACGGGAATGCCGAGTTCGAGGCAGCCATCCGCTAGTCCGCGCACGGCTTCAGAGAATTGCCACATCACTTCGGGATCCTCTGGTGATCCGAAGTTCAGGCAGTTGGTGACCGCGAGGGGTACAGCACCTGATGCGGCGACATTGCGGTAACTCTCGGCAAGTGCCAGCTTGGCTCCGGTGTAGGGATCAAGTTTCGCGAACCGGCCATTGCAATCTGTTGAAATTGCTACACCGCGGCCCGTTTCCTCATCAACGCGCACCATGCCTGAGTCTTCCGGTTGAGCGAGAACCGTATTGCCCAGCACGTACCGGTCATATTGATCGGTCACCCAAGCCTTCGATGCCAAATTGGGTGACCCCACAAGGGTCAACAAGGCATCCCTCAGCTCACTACCACTCGTGGGGCGCGGCAGCCCCGTTGCCACATTGGCCTGCAAGGCATCGAGCCACGTAGGGCGGTGATACGGACGCTGATAGATCGGACCTTCGTGCGCCACGGTGCGCGGCGGCACATCAACGATCAGCTCGTCATGCCAATCGATGGTGAGCCGGCCTGAGTCATTGACCTCGCCGATCACTACGGCTTCAACGTCCCACTTACGGCAATGCGCCATGAACGCATCAAGATTTTCCGGTGTGACGATCGCACACATGCGTTCCTGCGATTCACTCATCAAGATCTCTTCAGGTGACAGGGTTGCATCGCGCAGCAATACCCGATCAAGCCATACGTGCATGCCCCCTTCGCCATTGGAGGCAAGTTCACTCGTAGCGCAGGAGATACCTGCGCCGCCAAGATCCTGGATACCTTCAACGAGACCCGCATGCAGAACTTCAAGGGTTGCCTCGATCAGCAACTTCTCCATGAAGGGATCACCCACCTGCACGGCGGGCCGCTTTGCCGGGCCATCTGAATCGAATGTCTCCGAGGCAAGAACCGAGACCCCACCAATGCCATCGCCACCAGTGCGCGCGCCGTAGAGCACCACGAGATTTCCCACCCCTTTGGCACTTGCCAGATGGATATCTTCATGGCGCATCGCACCAACGCACAGTGCATTCACCAATGGGTTTCCCGCATAGGACTCATCGAAAACAACCTCGCCACCGATATTTGGCAGGCCCAGACAGTTGCCGTAGCCGCCCACACCGGCCACCACGCCCGGAAGGACGCGCTTTGTGTCCGGGGCATCGAGTGGACCAAAGCGCAGCGGATCCATCACTGCAATAGGGCGAGCTCCCATGGACAGGATGTCGCGGACGATGCCGCCCACTCCCGTTGCCGCGCCCTGATACGGCTCAACATAGGA